>CAZYQG010000025.1:0-6274 GCA_964649785.1 Candidatus Woesearchaeota archaeon
TCAATAGATTTTTTGTAATTTCTCTGAATTTTTCTTATATCTTTGTCAAGAACTCCAATCTTTCTGACTTTGTAAATAGTTTTTTTTCCAATTTTTAGATCTTTAGTTATCCAATCACCTTCAGTTAATTGGGACGGACGGATTTTTTTAATGAAAAAGTGTTTTTGAAGAAGTAATGCTAAATGCGTTATTGTTATTCCTACAGCGATGATTGGGAGAAATATGAAAAAAATGTTTTTCAAGAAAAAAGGAAGAATTAATGAAACTGTTGTAATTATTAATAATGTTTTTGCAAGTGGAGAAATTTTTACTAACCTTTTCCAATTTTTAGCAGAAAGGTAAGCCATTATCAGAATCGCATAAGCCCCACCAAGAAGAAATAAATTGAAAGTAAAAGTTATAATGAAGGGTAACGCAGCAGTGTGGAATGTTGGAATCATTGCTGCAACACCCAAAAGTAGTTTTGTATCTCCACCGCCCCATTGACCCAACAGGAAAAGAGGAATTGCTATTGCGCTTGCTATTGCTAATGAAATTAATAAGGCGTTTATTGGTTGCAAGGATTGACTTGTTGTTGCCAGAATTATTTGAGCAGAAATTCCAAATATAATTAGAAAGTATGAAATGGAGTCTGGAATTTCAAAAGTTTTCAAATCTGAGATTGTTGCAAAAATTATTGCGATTAAAGTTATTCCAAATAGAAACAATTGTTCTTGCATGAATATTCTTAAGATAAGACTTTAAGATATTTTGGCTTATGCATCCTCAATACCTTTTTCAGTTATTTTGAATATTGCTTCACCTTCAGGTAGACAAGGAGAATCCACTAATCTACCAATTCTCTTTCCAGCCTTTCCGCGTCTCAAATAAACTCTGAACTGTGACGCGTGTCCAAGAATGTGTCCACCAATTGCAGCAGTCGGATTACCGAAAAATACGTCCGGTTTTGATTGAACCTGATTTGTAATGTAAATTGCTAGATTATGTTTGTCTGCTAAACGTTGAAGCGCATGTAAATGTCTGTTCAATTTTTGTTGTCTTACTGCGAGAGTTCCTCTACCAGCATATTCAGAACGGAACAAACTCATCAAAGAATCAACAATTACCAATTTAATGTTTTTTCCTTGTCGGTTTATTAATTCGTCAACCTTATCCACTAACAACATTTGATGATCAGAAGTATATGCGCGTGCCACCATAATTCTATCCAATACCTTTTTTGCACTTATTCCCCGTGCTTCAGCCATCTGAGTTATTCGCTCAGGTCTGAATGTGTTTTCAGTATCAATGAATACGACATCAGCATTTAATCCTCCGTCCTTTTTAGGTAGTTGAACATTAACTGCCAGTTGCATTGCAATTTGGGATTTCCCTGAACCGAAAGCACCATAAGCTTCACTAATACTTTGAGTCTCAATACCTCCGCCCAGTAATTCATCAAGATCTTCGGCACCAGTACTCAATCTTTCAATTGTTGTTCGTTTTTTTACTAATTCCGATCCTGTTGAAAATCCCATATCCATAGCGTTTCGCGCTACGATTTGTGCTTTCATTGCACCAGCCTGAGTCATTCCTGAAGAGTCTGCAATTTGTGCAACTGGAGCAACAGCAATAGACATTATAGTATCATATCCCGCATCTCTAAGTTTATCTGCAGTGGTTGGACCTATTCCTGGCAAATCTTCAAGTTCTTGAGGGATTTCTTCTTGAGGTTCTTCTGGTTTGATTTCTTCAACGGCATCTGTGACTGTTTTTTCTTTCTTCTTTGGTGGCATTATTTCTTCCCGAGCATTTGCTCTGCGATCTTTTTTGGATCTAATTGACTATTAACTGAGTTTGCTGAAAGTTCTGTGCGATCATAAGCCTTATTTTCTCTTATGCTTCCCTGAACTTCAACGAAACTTCCTAAGAAATCTACTGCGATTTCTTCAACTGGTTTTTCAAGCAACAAATCATGCAATTTATCTGCCTTCATTCCAAGAATTTTTTCTCCAGATTCACCGAAGCAGGTTGCTCTTACATTTCCCTTACCATCATCAAGAACAAAATTAAAAATTAATGTTTTATTCGCTGCTACAATTTCATGAGTTGAACATCTAAATTTATCTCCCTCGGGTGCAACCTTTTTTCTACATTCTGGACAAGCGTCATAGAATCTTGGTTCTGCAACATTTACAATTGTACCCCTAATTTTTACAGGGCTACCAATTATTGGTTTGTCTAGCGAAGTTTCTTGTAATTCTTGCTTTTCTGGACTTGCAATTTTTACATCTAATTCATCCTGATTAATTAAAATTTGACTTCGTGAAGTTAATTGTAATTCTTTCCCAGAATATTTGTTATCCTTTATTGATGCACCCTTAATTCGTACAACATCACCCTGGTTTAATCGGTCTTCTTTTACCAAATCAGCCCTACGATCCCATAAAGTAGTTCTAATTTGACCTGTTTCGTCAGCTAACATTATTGGAACAAAATCTACAGTTCTTCCGTCACGTTGAAAGTTCCGAGTTTCAAAGATTTGAGAAACTTTTGCAACAATCTCAACTCCACTCATACCAACATGTGCTTCGTTTATTTTCAGAACTTTGGTTGCTGGATCTTCAAAAAGTTTCACATTTAATTCAGATGCAACTATGTATGCAGCTCCCTCTTCTGAAACCAAATCCTTCAAGGAAGCCATCTTTTCCTTTATTTTCCCTTTAACTTCTTTCTCAGATAATCCTGATTGTTCTGACACTTTTTTGATAATATCTTCAACAGGCACGTGAATCATTCTGACTTTCCTCTTACTATAGTTTTAAGCTTTTATTTACTAAATTGGTAGTGACAGAATTACTTTGTTATACTCTTTTCTTTAACTGCGTCAATTAAAGACTTCATCATTTCGCCCGGTATTGCACTTGGGTTTGAACCACCATGCCATGAGGTTCTTGGACGAATTTGTGCCTGAATTATTTTTTCATTTGTATCATCCAAAATTATGGCGGATCCGGAAATTCTTGGCAAGGAATCAAGATTTTTTTGCAAATCTGTGGCCAAATAAGATTGCATTATTCCGTTTAATGCTTGAAGATCTGTACTCGAAGTTAATCTATGAGACACTACAATATCTGATTGAGTCATTACGTCAGTGTCAATCTTTCCGGGTTGCTGTGTTGCGAGTACTAAGGAAATTCCTGGTTGTCTACCTTCTTTCAATATTCGTCTTAACGCACCACTCGCAAGAGTTATACCGTCCTTTGGTAAGAATTCATGAGCTTCATCAATTAGAATCCACAATAAAGGATCTTTTCTTTCAGATAAGTTTCCTTTAATTTCTGCCAATTCCTCGTCTCTTCTTGCAGAAAGACGAGTTTTGATTATGTGATTTGAAATGTGAGAAATTATTAATGCCCGAATCATGTCTCCGTCATCAGTTTCTGCATAAGGTGACAAATCAATTATTGTTGCTTGACCGCCGCTTGTCAATTCAGATAAATCTGTTCCTCGCTCATCAAAAATACCCCACTTCCTTATTGCCCTAAGCTTGCTAAGAACTATTTTAACTTCATTTTCATTGGCATCTTTATCTACTTTGATAGTTTTCATCAGAGAAGTTAGTGAGAAATTAGGTTCGCTCTCCTCAATTGTTGTTATTGCTCTTTCCAAGAGCAGGCTTGCGGGACTTAACTCTTCAATGTTAAATATTTGAGACCATTCCTTTGCACTCATTAAATTTGGTCTTATCGCCAAAGGTTTGTCAGCAGGAAATCCTTTTTGCTGATACTCATCAAACTTTCCAATTGGACTGTAAACTGTTATGTTTGCAGCCTCAGGTTTTAATTCCCAATCAGTTAGAATTTTTGCATCCTTCAAGTTTGGATTTTTCATGCTCCAGTAAATTCCCATTGTGTCAAACATTATTGTTGAAATGTTTTGTTTTATTCCCGGTTCCAAATTTGCAATTCCTTCAGCCATGACGCCCAGAGTATATGATTTCCCAGAACCTCGTTTTCCCGAAACTAAGATTGCGTGAGGTTTATTTATGTCTAGTAAAATTGGATTTGCCAAAGAAGTATTACGCTCCATTTGTACATAATGTTTTCCGAGAAAAATTGTACCTTTAGTATCAAGAAGTCTCCTTTCCTTTGGCGAACGACCTAGAATGATTTCATACATGTATTGATGAGTTTATTGTTTAATATAAGTTTAATGTCACAGTTTTCAAAAGATTAATAAACTAAATTCTAAGCTCTGAGCTATGCCAACGTCGCATAATCTGGTATTGCGCTCGCCTCGAAAGCGAGTTCCTTCGGAAGTTGCAGGTTCGAATCCTGCCGTTGGCGTTTACCACACTTTTTAAGTTTTTACGATTGTTGAAAATTATGAATAAGGTTGGAATCGTAGGAAATGGTTATGTTGGTGGAGCGATTGCTCATGGATTTTCACCAACCTCTACTGGAAACTGTGAAGTAAAAGTTTATGATAAGTTACCTGAAAGATCATTGAATACTCTGAAAGAAACAGTAAATGATAGCGATTTTATTTTTGTATCAGTTCCAACACCAATGACAAAAGATGGCGCAATAAGTCTAAAATATATCGATCAAGTTTTCAAAGAAATAAATGAAGTGAACAAACAATCAGATAATATTGTTATTTTGAAATCGACAGTCGTTCCTGGAACAACTGAGAAATTACAAGCGAAGTTTCCTGAATTAAATATCGTGTTTAATCCTGAATTTTTAACTGAAAGATCTTCAAGATTGGATTTCATAAATCAAAGTAGAATTGTTCTTGGTGGTGCAAAAAAATACACAGTAAAAGTTGCTAAGCTGTACACAGACAGATTCAAGTATTGCAACGTTATTGAGACAGATTACAAGACTTCAGAAATGGTAAAGTATTTTAGCAACATCTTTTTTTCAGTAAAGGTTGCATTTTCAAATGAGATGAAGCTTATTTGTGAAAAAATTGGTGCAGATTGGGACACTGCGCTTGAAGGTTTTGTTGCAGACGGGAGAATTGCAGATTCACATTTGAATGTTCCGGGGCCAGACGGTAAAAGAGGGTTTGGTGGAAGCTGTTTTCCGAAAGATGTCAATGCGTTTATGGCATTTGCAAAATCAATTGGAGTTAATACGCATACTATTGATGGTGCTTGGAAAACAAACTTAGAAGTTAGACCTGAACAAGATTGGAAAGAACTTAAAGGTAGAGCAATTGACGAGGATTAAAATGAAAGTTAGAAAGGCGATAATTCCAGCAGCAGGTAGAGGAACCAGATTATTACCTGCTACGAAGACTCAACCAAAAGAAATGTTACCAATTTATGATACTCCAGTAATTCAATTGGTTGTTGAAGAAGCAGTCAAGTCAGGAATAACTGAAATTTTGATAATTACGGGTGAAAATAAACATTCTCTTGAGAAACATTTCGATATAACAAATACGGGAAATGGGAAATTAAAAGAATTCAATAAATTATTAGAAAAAGTTGATATTACTTTCAAGCGTCAGAGCAATCCTCGCGGGTTGGGTGATGCGATTTTACGTGCAAAGAATTTTGCTCATGGCGAACCTTGTGCAATTTTACTAGGTGATGACTTCTATCTTAATTGTGAAACTCCTGCAACAAAACAACTGATTGATGCTTATGAAAAATTTGGAAGTTCAGCAACCATTGTTGGTGTTGAAAATCTATCCAAGGAAAAAATGACCAAGAAAGGAATGATTGTAGTTAAGAGTGGATCTACTGAAGTTGAAAGCATAATTGAGAAGCCAGATATTGAGGCAGTTGTATCAGACTTAGCTATTAGTGGCAGATATATTGTTGCTCCTGAGCTTTTTGATAAACTAGAGAAAGTTACCGAAAGTGTTCGTGGTGAAATTGAGTTGACAGACGGGTTAGCAGATTTACTTAAAGACAAGTTAACAATTTATGCACACCCGATTGAAGGTACTCGAATTGATGTTGGAAATCCGACTGAGTATTTGATTGCTAACTTGAAATATGCAATGTTAGATAAGTCTGTTAAAAAAGAAGTTATCAAAGTTATCAAATCTGAATTAGACAATTAGTTTTTTTCAATTGTTTCTGAACCAACAATTATGTTTTTACCTAGTTTTTCATCCAGTCCTTTGAAGTCAACAACTGCTCTTAAGTCTCTTATTGCACCGTACAGCCGTCTTGAAACAAAAGGTCTTTTTTCAGTTGTATAAAATGCGCAAGCAATTACAAAATCATCTTCAGATTCAGAGAAAATTAAATCACCTACAAGTTCTGATTCAG
>CAZYQG010000026.1:0-5584 GCA_964649785.1 Candidatus Woesearchaeota archaeon
CTTCAATAGATAACACTAAATCAGTACAATCTCCTCTCTTGAGAGTTTTACTACAACCAGTTTTACAATACGGCTTTCTATCTGTACATGCAGTATATGAAAGTAATTTTTGAATTTCAGGATAAGTAGAATTAACATAAACTTTGGTTGGAATCCCTGCACCTCCAGTAACATTCATTTGTTCAATATATGCATGAGTTTTATTTGTACCTCCAATATATACTAAATCTCCCAATGTGTCAAAAGTAATTGGTTTAATTTCTGAAGGTATTGGAGGAGAGATAGAGTTTGCAGCATAATCACCACCATTATCAGTAATACCAATAATTTGAGTACCAAACATTCCTGCAGTTGTATCTTTCATGAAAACCAAAACTTGATCACTGTTCTGATGATATTTCATTTCAACAATTTCAAACTTAGGATCCACTCCTGCATCTTCCAAATTAATACAATGTATACCTGTATTATCTTGAGCATAACCTGTAAATAATACTGAAGGAATTTTATGAGTTCCATTAGTTAAATTATTTACACCAATAAAAATCGGCTCACTGTTGACCTTAGTACTATTTGTAAATTCTGGAACGTATAACATGTCTGGGACACCATCAATAGTTATATCACAAACACCCGGATCAATAGTAATTCCGCACGCTGCAAAAGAGTCTACATCATAAGGACATATCGCAGCTGGCGCAGCATAGTTTAATTCTAATCCTGCCAAAAGATCTTGAGTTTCATCTACAAACGCAGAGCTACCTTCTTCAACAGAACCAGTAACACCAATAAGAAGTTGGGGTGCACCCAATCTCAAAATTTTCTGAATGGCAGTAGTCTTGGCCCCAGTTATCACTCGACCAGCACTTCCAAAACCACCTAATAGTTCCGGCGTATCATAAACCGTAAACTGTTTTGTTAATATTGCAGATTTTGGAGATGACGTAGCAGGATCAACAAGCGCCCCGCCCCGGAATAAATTATATACTCCTCCTGGAACATCTTGCAGTGTTGCAGCGTCATAATAGACAGTTATGTTTTCATCCAAGTCAGTAATATCATAACTCTTTCCAATTAAGTCATTAGTTATTATTGTAAGAACCGCAGCACGATTACCTGTTGTTTTATGTCGCCCCGCCCCCATCAAAATCATATTTTCAGGATCAATTGTATCATTATTTCCCTCAACAAAAAGATCTAAATAAGTAAAATTGAATTTCCCATAGTCATCATAAGATGAACTTACTGCCAAAGTTGTCCAAGTCGTACCGTCAGTAGATTTAGCAATATAAACTCCATTGGTTGAACTATTTCCTCCCAACAAAGCATACAAAGTAGTTTCATTAGTATTGCATCCACCTTCAAATCCAGATTCAGCACAAATTATATCCGTCTCAGCACCATAACCTTCATACAATTCAAGTCGTATATCTGACGAATCTAGAACAAGCGGTTTCTCATCAGCACAAAGACGAGTTTTATATTCAGCAAAATTATTTACATTAACTTCACGATCAGTATTGTACGTCGCATCAATAATCGCTGAAGTTCGACTTACAACTTGGTCAAAAACATCCGCCTGAAATAATTCAGTTTTTACTTGTGCCTCAGTCTGTCCAGTAGAATACCAATAATAGAAGCTTCCAGAAACTGCTACAACCATAAAGACTAACAAAATTACTCCAACAACTTCAGATACTCCTTTTCGCATACAAGATAAAACTGCTTTTCGTTAATATAATTTACTTAAGCAAGGACTATTTCTCAAATTCCCCACCGGTGGAGGCAATACCGCTGAAGTCAAGAGTATAAGCAAATTTAGTAGTGTTAGAATAACTTGAAAGACTACAATCACTTGCCAAAGTCATTGTTACTGCTTGCAATTCACCAACATCAATTGAATCTCCACAACCCGCAGTACAAGTTGCGTGAGAACTGTCAAGATAGGTCTGGCATATTACTTTTCCCGAGCTCTCTTGCATCAAGAAAGTCGTTGTCGGGCTGGTTGAACCACTCTTAACCGGAACATCCGCACCTCCAACATTTTTCAAATATACGCTCAAACTAGTTCCCTGTAAATCAGTAACCATAACTTCTAACTTAGAATTAATAGTTTCAGATAATTGATTTGCGTGACTGTCTGATCCACCTTGTAATTCACTTTGAATTCTTACAAACCAAAAGAACGCAGCACCTGCTGCAGCAACAGTCATCATCATCAATAGAATAACTGCAATAATTGGAGTAATTCCCTTCTTATTTTGCTGTCCAATTCTTCTCAATTTCATATTCTAAACGTACCTGCCGAAGTGGTCTTACCACTAAATGTTATTTTCACAAATATTAATGTATCGTTTGCCTGACTCGAAATATCACATTCAGAGTTAGTCAAATTTAATTTAACCAGTCGCAACTCTTTCAACGCTAAATCACTTCCACAACCCGAAGTACATTCTGTATCATTCGTCCCATCCGAATCAGAGTCTTGTTTACTCCAATCTGAAGAGCAGAGTATATCTTGCTCACTATCTAACAACGTCCATAAAGTCTTGGGGTTGGTTCCCGAATTTGAAATAGGAATTTTAGTTGTACCCGTGTTCAAAAGAGCAATCGTTAATTCTTCTCTAGTCCGATTATAACTCGAATCTTGAAAAGCGATATTGGAAGTCATTCTCTCAAAAGTCTGTTCTTGGAACTGTTGTGTTCCTCCCTGTAACTCTCCTTGAATTCTAACTAACCAGTAAAAACTAGCACCAGCAGCCGCCACAGTCATCATTAGTAAAAGAATCATTGCAACAACTGGAGTCAAACCCTTTCTAGACATATACTTTAGAAAAACCTTTTTTCTATATAAATATGGCTATTTGGTTCGCCGATAAGTTACAGGAATCCCATTTGGAAATCGTTCTTTGAAATAAGATTTGCGCTTCACAGATTTATGTAACGCATCAGTCTTCTCAGATAAGTTTTGATTCGAAGCCTCAAGTTTCTCAATTCTTTCAATCAACTCACCAAGTCTATCAACTTCTTCTTCCTCTTCACCACCTAATTCCTCAAAAACTTTTATTATCCCTTCAAGCTTAGCAGTCATTTTAGATAAATTCTTTACAGTCAGTTCAAACTTATTTTCGATCTTCTGAACAGCATTCAAAATATTCAAATACTCTTTTGGCGAAGCATTTTTCTGCTTTAAATCCTCTCGGAACTTTTTCATTTCCGCTTGTAAATCTTTAAGAGGTTTTATAGGAATCAATTCATACTCTTCACTCTGACTGGCCATAAAACTATATGTGTCCTATTCAATAAAAACATTGCTCAAAACCGTCCAAAAACAACCCTTAAAAGTTTTCTTCCAAGCTAACAGTATGTCAAATCAAAATTTTCAACCTGTATTTATTCTACCTGAAGGACACACAAGAAATCAGGGAAGGACGGCACACAAAGCCAACATCGCAGCAGCAAAAGCATTAGCAGATACAGTAAGAACAACGCTTGGCCCAAAAGGAATGGACAAAATGATTGTCTCAAGCGGCGGAAGAGTTACAATAACGAATGACGGAGTCACAATTCTAGATGAAATGGAGATTGAACACCCGGCAGCAAAAATGTTGGTAGAAGTCGCAAAAGTTCAAGAATCTGAAGTTGGTGATGGAACAACAACTGCAGTAATTCTTTCAGGAGAATTATTAAGTCAAGCAGAAAACCTTCTAGATAAAAATATTCATCCAACCGTAATCGCAAAAGGTTACGAAATCGCAGCAAGCAAAGCACAAGAACTTCTAAATAAAATTTCAGAAGACATCTCAATCAAAGACAAATCACTTCTAACTAAAATCGCAGCAACCGCAATGACTGGAAAAAACGTAGAATATGAAACCAAGCAAAAACTTTCCAAAATGGCAGTTCAAGCAATAATGGCAGTAGCTGAACAAGAAGGAAAACAAATTACCATTGATTTGAATGACATCAAAATCGAAAAGAAGCCGGGAGCAGATACAGAATCTTCATCACTAATTGAAGGAATTGTAATCGACAAGGAAAGAGTCCACTCTTCAATGCCACGAGAAAATAAGAACGCAAAAGTTCTTTTGTTAGACGCTCCGTTGGAAGTAAAGAATACTGAAATTGACGCAAAGATTCAAATCACTTCACCAACACAAATTCAAGAATTCATTGAACAAGAAGAAGAAATGCTTCGAAAGATGGTTGATACAATAAAAGCTTCAGGAGCAACAGCAGTATTTTGTCAAAAAGGAATCGACGAAACTGCACAACACTTCTTAGCAAAAAATAATATTTTCGCAGTACGAAGAGTCCGAGAATCAGATATGAAGAGATTAGCGAAAGCAACATCAGGAAAAATAATCACTTCACTTAGAGATTTAGAAAAATCTGACTTAGGAAAAGCAGGATTAATTTCAGAAAGAAAAATCTCAGATGAACACATGATTTTCGTTGAAAAATGTTCCAAAGCAAAAGCAGTAACTCTGCTTGTTCGCGGAGGAACTGATCATGTAATTTCAGAAGTTGAGAGAGCATTAACCGACGCAATTGGAGATATTGCTGCAGCAATTTCAACCAAGAAAGTTGTGGCTGGAGGTTCAGCTATTGAATTAGAACTTTCAAAACATCTAAGAAAATATGCAGAATCTTTCTCAGGAAGAGAACGTTTAGCAGTAACAGCATTCGCAGATGCACTCGAAGTAATTCCAATAACTCTGGCAGAAAATGCAGGATTAGATCCGATTGATACTTTGGCAGAATTGAAATCCAGGCACGATGCCAAAAACAAATGGGCAGGATTGAATGTTATGACTGGAAAAGTTGAAGACATGTGGAAGAAAGGAGTAATCGAACCAGCAAAAATCAAAACTCAAGCAATTTCAAGTTCAAGCGATGTTGCAATAATGCTTCTAAGAATTGACGACATAATCTCAGCACAAAACGTAGCTCCGCAATTACCTGACGGAACTCAAATGCAATAATTATTTTCTAAAAGTTCCACCTGTTGCTGAAACACCAGAGAAATCAAGTTCGAAAAAGAAAACCGAACTATTTGGATAAGCTGTTGCTGAATGAATTCCACATTCTGAAGTCAAATTAATAAGCAAAGTTGCCTGACTATTTACTCCAAGATCACCACCACAACCAACAGTACAATTGGCTGACGGGCCAAAGAAATTCTGACTACAAATCACATCCTGCTCATTATTTTTGAGAATAAAATTAGTAGTAGGACTAGTAGATTTAGAAGTCAGAGGTACTGCCGCACTTCCAGCATTTTTGAGTATAAGCGTAAAATTACCGCTAGTATTGTATCCATCATATTGAGCATGAACTGGTTCAATCTGAGAGTTCAAGTTACTGTTCAAAGTTTCAAAATGTTGTTCTGAACTTCCCTGGAAACTTGATTGAATTCTAAGCACCCAGAAAAAAGCAGCACCTGCGGCAGCAACAGTCATCATCATAAGTAAAATAACTGCAATAATCGGAGTTATTCCTTTCTTGTTTCGAATGCGTAGTTTCCTCAATTTCATTCCAAAAGTCTCCTAATTCTTGCAAGCATAATAACTGCAACAAAAAG
>CAZYQG010000027.1:0-5523 GCA_964649785.1 Candidatus Woesearchaeota archaeon
TGGAAAAAGTCCAATTATAGGTTTCGAAGCACTTTTAAACCGCTTAAGCGGGTTTTACACATGAGTTTGAAGAGCAGATTCTGTCCTAAGTGTGGTAAAGAAACCGAAAAACTAATCGATAGTTTATGTAGCGAATGCTATTCTGGAAAACCAAATGTTAAAGTTCCAAATCAAAAAAATGTTTTACAATGTGTTAAATGTGAAATGATTTACAACAAAGGTTTTTGGACAAGACCAAAGAAAGATGTTGAGACATATTTAGTAGATAGGATTAGAGAATCAATCAGACTTCCAGATGGTGAAAAAATAATTGATGTTAAACTATTAGAAGAAGGAAAAAATGCGGAATTATTAGTTCGATCTGAAGTTGGTGATGAAAAACTTGAACGAATTGTTAATGGTAAATTTGAAATCAAGAAATATTGTTGCCCGGCCTGTTCTCGAGAACAAGGAATTGATTATACTGCTAAACTTCAATTAAGAGCAACTAAAGATCACGCTAAATTTGTAGAAGAAGCACTATCATATATTCGAGAAGCAGCACCAAAGGTTTCAAAGGTTGAACCAATGCTTAAAGGTGTTGATGTTTATTTAGTAAATCAAAGATTAGCTAAGCAAGCTGCACGAAGAATCAAAAAGCATCTTGAAGTTACTATGCGAGAAAGTTATCGTAATTATTCATGGGATCATGAAAATGATAGACCGAAAAGACGTATAACAATTCTTTTAAAGCAGAAATTGAGGAAATAAAGATGGTTGAAGCAAAGAAAAAACACAAAAAGCGTTCAAGACACGCATATGACAAAACTGAAGAAGTCACTAGAGTTCGACTTCCAAAAGATGAACAAGTTTTTGGTGTTGTAGATGTTAGACTTGGAATGGGTAAATCAAGAATTCGTTGTGCTGATGGAAAAGAACGAATTTGTAGAGTTCCGGGTGCATTGAAGAGACGTCTTTGGGTTAGACCAGGAAATATTGTAATCGTGAAACCTTGGGAATATGAAGGAGATCGGAAGGGAGATATTATTTATAATTATAAACCAATTCAAGTTAAGTGGTTACGAAAGAACGGTCATTTGAAAGACTTACTTGAACAGGAAGAATTCTAATATGCATAGCGAAGTTGTCAATATACCAAGAGATCGAATCGCAGCATTAATTGGTTCTAAAGGTCGTAATAAGAAACAAGTTGAGACTCGAGGAAAATGTAAATTAAATATTTCATCTTCGGGAACCGTTACAATCAAAGCCACTGATGCCGAAAATTTACTTTCAGTTAAACAAGTCGTGGAAGCAATTGGTAGAGGATTTAATCCAGATGCAGCAGTTTTGTTGTTCAGAGACGAATATGCACTTGAAATTTTAGATATGAATGCGTATACCAAGTCAAAAGCACGTTTGGCAACACTTCGATCAAGAGTTATTGGTAGAAAAGGCGCAGCACGTCGAAAATTAGAACAAATAACGGGCACAGCAATTAGTATTTATGGTAAAACCATTGGAATTATAGGTAAAGCAGAAGATGCTTACTTAGCTCAGCGTGCAATGGAGATGATTTTGGAAGGGAGCAACCACGTAAGCGTGTTTAGATGGATAGAAGATCAACTTCAATAAGCAATCTCCAAAATTGTTTAATTATTTAACACATATGACCAATTTTTAGTGATTTATCTATGAAAAAGGGAAATCTTTTTAAGGGTGTGGGCTGTTTGCTTGAGGTATGGCTGATGAGAACCATAAACAAGTGTCTGTTGCTGAATTTTTTGAGAAGAATAGACACCTTTTAGGATTTAATAATCCATCAAAAGCTCTTTTGACGTCAGTTAAGGAAGCCGTAGACAATTCTTTGGATGCTTGCGAGGATGCAAACATTCTTCCAGATATTGAAGTTAAGATTCAAGAACTAAAGAAAGGCAAATATCGGATGATTGTTGAAGACAACGGTCCTGGATTAAATAGAAAAGTTCTCGAGAAAGCTTTTGGTTCATTATTATTCGGTTCTAAATTCCGTTCAATTGGTGGAAAACAAGGAAGAGGACAACAAGGTATTGGTATTTCTGCTGTAATTTTATATGGTCAACTAACTACTGGAAAACCAGCAAAAATTACTTCACGAACATCAAAAGAAAAGGAAGCCCGAGAATATGTAATGCATATTGATGTTAAAACAAACGAACCAGACGTACTTGCTTCTGACGTTAAGAACTGGAAAAAAGAACATGGAACCCGTGTTGAAGTTGAAATGGAAGGTAAATATGTCAGTACAAAACAAAGCCCTTTCGAATTTATTAAGCAAACCGCAGTTGTAAACCCTCATGCCAAAATAACTTATACAGATCCAGAAGGAAAGAAACATAAATTCCCTCGAGTTGTTGATAAACTTCCTCGAAAGGCAAAAGAACTTAAGCCACATCCAAGCGGAGTAGAATATGGATTGTTCAAAAGAATGGCTAAAGATACTTCAGCAAGAAGCACTAAGAGTTTCTTGACAAATGATTTTGATAAAGTAGGTGGTGGAACTGCTAACACTATTTTGGAAACTGCAAAAGTCGAAGGACAAATTATGCCTAAACTTTTGAGTGATGATCAATTACACGAAATGCACGAAGCAATCAAAACAACTAAAATAATGAATCCAAGCACTGATTGTTTAAGTCCGATTGGTGCAGAGGCTCTCGCAAAAAGTCTTGAAAGCGAATATGATTTAGAATTTTCAAAAGCAATTTCACGAAACCCAACAGTTTATCGAGGTTTCCCATTCCAAGTTGAAGTAGCAATTGGATACGGCGGTGAGCTTGATCAAGAAGGTTCTGCCAAACTAAATCGTTTTTCAAACAAAGTTCCATTACTTTATGAAGAAGGTTCTTGTGCTTTGACTAAAGGTGTGAAGGGAATTACTTGGAAGAGTTACGGTTTACATAACTCAAGTGGATCTATGCCGACAGGTCCTGCAGTAATTGTTATTCATATTGCATCTACGTGGGTACCATTTACCTCAGAAAGCAAGGCAGCAGTTTCAAATTATCCTGCAATTTCAAAAGAAATCAAACTTGCAATTCAAGAAGCAGGAAGAGCACTACAGATTTATGTTCGAAAGAAGAGAAAGGCGGGACTTGAAGAAGAGAAGAGACAGAAGTTCAAAGGTTATGCTGGAGAAGTTGCTGGCGCCGTTGCAAAATTAATTGCAAAAGACTCTTACAAAATTAAGAAAGATGATTTGGAAAAGAGTTCTGCAAAGATTGAAAAATCATTATTGAAAACAGCAGAAACAATGTATTCAAGTGGAAAAGATTTAGATGAAGTTGAGGAAGAAAATGAGTAAGAATAAAATTAGAGCGGAAATTGTTGAGAAACTACGAAAGTTGGGAGAACAACTCGAGAAAGAAATTCAGAAAAATAAAGATCCAGAAATTACAATGCCAATTCGAACATTGAGCAATGCATATTTTGATGATAAATCCAAATTAATTAGGCTTGGAGACAAGGTACAGACTAGAAACTTCTTCAATGTTGGCCAAGCAAGAAAATTCATGCAGACAGCATTAATTGCTGCACAAATTAAAGAATTACTTGAACAAGATAAACCAAGTATTTCAACAAGACAACTTTATTACATTTTGAAACGAACTATTGACGGTTTGAAGGAAAATACCTTTGAGGAACAATCTGAAAGCGATCCAATTATTGAAGATCTTGAAGTTTCTATTGATGCTTTGAGAGAAGATTTAGGTCTTGAACCAACTCCAGACGGAGTATTTTCTGGACCGATTAAGTATACTGATCTAAAGACTGGCGATGAAATTGATTGTTCTAAAATGGGTACTGCTGGAGCAGCAATCCCTGCAAATACTGAACCGGGTGTCGTCAAATTTGGAAAATGCACAGCCAAATATGTTTTAGTTGTAGAAAAATTCGCAGTGTGGTCTGTTCTAAATCAATTAAAATATTGGAAGACCAACAATTGTATTATTCTTACAGGTAAAGGACAGGCAGGCCGCTCAACCCGAAGACTTGTTGCACGATTGAATAAGGAATTAAAACTTCCAGTTTATGTTTTTGCAGACTTTGATCCATATGGATATTATATTTATTCCGTTTACAAACAAGGATCCATCAATTTGGCGTTCTTCTCAGAGAAAGCAGGATGTCCTGAAGCAAAATACATCGGATTGAAACATGACGATATCAAACAGTTCAAAATTCCGAAATCAAATTTTATCAGATTAACTGACCAAGACTTGAAGCGTTTGAAGGAAATCAAAAACTATGAATGGTTTAAGAAGAAAGAGTGGCAGGAAGAAATCAAGAAAGCAACTGACTTTGGATATAAGATTGAATCCGATGCGTTGGTTTCTAAAACAATCGAATTTATGGCAGATACATATTTGCCAAAAGTAATCAAAGACAAAGATTGGCTAGATTAAATTTAAATACTAGGATTGATTTTTATAATTTATGAACCCGATGAATTGGTTTTATTTTACCGCAGTAGTATGGATTGTAGCAGCAGCAAAATTACAGCTAACTGTTGTTGAAACACTTGTAGCATTTTTTGCAACATGGTCATTCATCAAATTAATATTACTAAAACAAGATATGAGAGGATATATGATCTGGGCAAATAAATTCTTCAAAAGCAATAATAACATGAAATTTTTCCGGTATTTGTTCTTATTAATTTTCGCTACTATAGCATATAAATTAATACCGGAGATAGGTATTGTCAGTTTCTTTGCAGCTATTTTCGCAGGAGTTGCATTATATGCTCATACGTTATTGCATTATCCAAAATTAATGGGTGTGTATGTCCAACAATTTAGAGGAAAAAATGCAATGTCACAAATTGCACTTGATTGGTTGATATGGCTTGGATTGGGCGGTTGGGCTCTGAAAGAACTGTTTTTCTAATTTCACGTTAAGCTTTTATTTAATCGAGTATACAGTTAATTATGGCTGAAGCATCTTTGATTGTTGCACTTATTGGTTTTATATTAATTGCCGGAGCTTTTCTAAAACACAGCTCTCAAAAGAGAGGATATCCACTTACTTTAATATTACTTTTATTGGGAATTCTTCTGGGACCAATTACAGGAATTTTTACTCCGGGCGCAGCTGAAAATCAAGTTGCAGTTACTTCATTTATCACGTTGGCATTAATCCTAGTTTTATTTGATACTGGTTCTCAGATTAAAATAAGATCTTTATTCAGGAATTTTGCAGGACCAACAATGTTTGGATTGCTTAGCGTATTATTTACAATTGGAATTGTTGCAATTCCGTTTAAATTTCTATTAGGACTCGATTGGATTCTTGCAATATTGTTTGGAAGTTTCCTGGCTTCAACTGATTTGACGATTCTCGGACCCGTACTTAGTAATATTAAATTAAAACCAAAGATTTCAGAGTATTTAGAACTTGAATCAACGCTTAATACAGTTATTTCAGCAGTGCTAGTTATTGTATTGGTCAATTTAATTAAGACACCAGTCGCTGTTGCTTCGACAGTAATTAGTGAAAGTCTTA
>CAZYQG010000028.1:0-5514 GCA_964649785.1 Candidatus Woesearchaeota archaeon
TTGACCTCTGCATTACCAATGCAGCGCTCTACCATACTGAGCTACCCAAGCATGAATCTTGATGTTTTAGTTTGTTTTTAAGAATTGTTATTTTCTTTTTTCTTACTGATATGTATATTTGCAGTTCCTTCCTTTACTTGAATAATTGTGTTTTGTCCTTCTGACTCTTTCATCATATCTAGAAATCCTTGTGCTAAAGGATTGTTAAAAAATTCCATATCGCGTTCATGTTGAATTTGCTCTTGAATATATTCTTCACTGGCTCTAATTTTTGCGTTCATCATTTCAGCTTCTTTTGAGTAGAGTACTGCTAATGTTTCAAAAATTCCTTGTTTGCTTTCTAGTCTTTCAACTTCAAGTTTATTTCTTTCAACTAGCTTTTTTGTTTCAATATCGGGCCTATCAATAATAATTGTAGTTCTTAATTTTAGCCCGTATGCTGTAAGTGAGTTAGTTATTTCGTTCTCCATATATTCTGATAGTAAGTCTTTGTTTTCTGGAAACATTTCTGACATATCTCCTATGGCTTCAGATATTTGTTTGTGTACTGTTGTATCGATATTTAATTTCTGTTCCAGTCTTTCTGAAGTTAAATCTTGTTTTGCAATTAACTCACTCATGAATTCATGTATATAATTTGGATCCAGTTCAATTTGGATTTTTGCACCCACTTCGATTAATTCATCATCTTGTGGTTTGTATAATCGGGTTTCAAGCGGTATTTTAGCAAGAGTTCCGCTTCGTAATAGTGCCACGCTTGAGTTCTTAGGAATTGATGATCCTGGAACGAGTAATTTATAATCTGATTCACTTGATAGCGGATCTTGTCTATCTAATATTGCCAGGAATCCTGATTTGACAATTTGTTCCTTTTGTGTTTGACCATATCTTACTAAAGCCATATTATTTTCCAACAGCCAAATTATAAAAAGCCTGTTTTGTGGCATTATTGAAGTTGATATTTGGTATTTTGTGTTTTCCAACCTTAGTGTATCTTTTAATTGAATTCATAATATTTCTTGCTGGTTTGTAGATTTTCGTTCGTTTTGATCGTCCGACAGTCATTGATTGTTCAACAATCTCTTCACAGGTTTGTCTGAGCTCTTCTTGAAAGGTTTCTTTTGTGTTCATTGTATGGAATAGATTATCTATATTATTTGCTAATCCTTCTGAGTTTGGAATATGTTGTAAGTAAGTCATTAGGTCTTGCTCAATTTTTGTTGGTATATTCGGAAACTTGTTTGTGAGTTGAAACTGCGCTTGAATTAATCCCGACATTGTTGCTAATCTGTTTTTTGCTGGACCAAAATCTTTCTTTTGTAAACATGCAAGATAATTTGACATTGCTCCGATGATGTTTCCGTTTTCTTCCTCTCTTGTTCCTCGATCAAATAGTTCATTGAAAGATCCATCCCGTGTTTTTGCATCATCCTTTCCAACATTTATCATTCTAGCAATTGCATAATCTGTTTGGAAGTTCTCGCTTGAAATAAGTTCATCTATTTTTTTAGTCTTTAGAGTTGAATTTTTTGAAGGTGATACTCTTATTGAAGTGAGGTCTTCTGGAATGAACTCTCGATTCTTCATTTTGTGTATGAAGTTGTAAACTTCTAACGCGTCATCAATCAGGTTTTCAGGTAAGTGTGTTAAGTCGTTTAAGAATCTATTCTGATAAGGTTCTAAATTTCCGGAGATTGTTTTCCTTATTTGTTCTTTTTTAGTTAGCTCTGATTCTGAAATTGGTTCAGGTAATTCGTGTATTAATTTTGTTGATCCTTTTCCGAATCCGTGCTGAAGATTTTCTAAGTATTCTTTGACTTGTTCAGAATGTTTTCTATCTTTGAATTCTTTATCATAAAGTTTTACTGTTTCATGAAAATGTTTTTCTAAACTCCACAATCCGTTTGGATCTTCTAGAAGCATTCCAACTATCTCTTCAGATTTGTTTAGTACTCGGTTCCTTAGTCTTCTTGTTCTCTTCTCATCTAAAAAATATCCTTTTTGTTCTGCCAATTCTGCAGAAGAAGAAATTAGATACTCCATTGAATTACAAATAGTTTGCATTCGAATATTGTTGTGTTCAGGATATTCTTCGCTCCAATCCCAATAGAAATATGATTCTCCTCTTTTGATATCTGCTGATGAACTGATTATACTTCTTATTTCCTCAGGTAAATCTAGATTTCCTAGAACCGTGTCTTTTAGGTCGGTATAAAATCCTTGATCTGAAACTTTTACTGTTTCTCCACCATTTAATAGATGTAGTCCGTATGCTGAGAATAAAAGTGCTTTAGCAATTTTTCCATCTTTTGATACTTGGTCTTTTGGATTTACTCTATTAAATGCTCCTCTGGCAAACTCTGCCTGAGAATGGATTACCATCTCAAAACCATCCAAAGAATCTACAAAAGGTACAACGTTGTTTACAATCTCGTCCAAACTCTTTCCTGCATAAGTTTCAGTACTTTGGTTGATTTGATTGTTTAACATCACCGTTCCAATTATTTCATCAAGTCCGACAGTGTTTGTTGAGTCTGGAGGTCCTCCTCTCAAATGCTTTGCTGGATTTTGAAACCACCGTTCAGCAATATACCAAAGGTCCAAGTTTGAGTTTGACTTTTTTATACCTTCTAAATTTTTGATTATTTTATCTCTGCTGGATTTTACTGAAACATATTCATCTCTAAAAACTACGTTTATGTCTTGATCTGATGCAGTAGTTTCCTCTTTTGTTCCATGAGTTCCGAGACTATAGATTGAAACAATTTTTCCGTTTTGATTTTCATTTGGATTGATATATTTTGGATTATATATTCCGTGTTCCTTGACTAGCGCGTTTATTGTTTGTTCCATTTATATCTTGAATCCCAAATAGTATCCTTGTGTTCCTTCGTGGATGATATTTATTTCTTTTAGATATTCAACATCAGATTTTATTTGTGTTAAATGTGTCTTTTTCTTTAGGTTTTTGTACGCTTCAATTTCTTTCAAGTTATCAATTATTTCTGCTACACTCAGTGTTCCTTTTTCATCAAGTATTCTGACAATTTCCAGTCGTCTTTTTATTGCTCTCGGAGTTGTTCCTAAAACTTTTGAAGTTAATATTGATTGGTAACTCATTCGTGTTAGTTTTGATTTTAGTTCGTTCTCAAATTGTTGGTAGTAAAAATTTGTAACATCTTGATTGTTTCCGATTGTTTTTCTTAGTGAAGTATTCTTCCATTCTTTCTTTAGGTATATGTAGAAACTTAGTAAGTGGTTTATGTATCTTATTGGATGTATTGAGTTTCTTGAATAGTGTCCGTCTTTGGTTTGAATTGAAAGTAAATAATTAATTGCTCGTTCAACATTTTTATTGAATGGGTCGTCTGAAAGAATCATCAAGCACAATGCTGCTGCTGCAGTTGCCTCACCGTTTCGATGTCCTTCTTCAAACTTTGCGTTCCAATGTCCGTCCTCGAGTTGTTGTTGTTCTAAGAGCGTTCTTAGTTCTGTAAATATTTCTGAGCTTGCTTTTTTTCCTGCGTTTAGTAGTGAAAGAATTGAACTCGTTGTTGCAGTTATGTATCCTTTGTCTTCGTTTGGAGTAAATCCCCAACCGCCGTCTTTTGCTCTTGCTGAGTCCATCCATTTAATGAATCTTTCTTTTGATTCGTTTGGAATTTTATGGTTCTTTAAAGATTCCATAACATTGTAATTTACAATATAATTTGTTGAAGGATATTCCATCCAGAAACCTTTTGGTTCTTGTTTTGTGATTAATGTTTCCAGTATTTTTTCTGCTTCTCGATTATGAATTTTTACATTTGAGTAACTTAGTCCTGAAAGCTTCCATGCTAGGATTCCTGAATCATTGATGTTTTCCGTGTTTACTGAATTACAATAATTGATTGCTTTTTGTATTCTTGAAATATATTCAGGTTTTAGATTGAAAATTAATGCTTTTATGGCTTGGGCTGTTGCTACAATTGGTTGTTTGTAAAGTGAGTCTCGTGATATTTCAGAGGATTCTATATCTGACCATGATCCGTTTTGATTCTGCTTTGAAGTTAGATATTTACAAGAAGCGTCTAGACTGTCTTGGATTTGAGCTAAGCTTGGCATGGAATTTTTAGTCAATTAAAATTTAAAAAATGGCTGAATATTTTTTCAGCAAAGTTTATCGACATATTTTTAAACCGTATAGTCAATCAGATATTTACAGACTGCGGGCCTGTAGCTCAGTCTGGTTAGAGCACGAGGCTTTTAACCTCGGTGTCGCGGGTTCAAATCCTGTCAGGCCCGTATAATAATTATTTTAAGCTCGGATTTTTTATTTCTTTATGCGAGATAAGTTTCTTGATGTTGTTAGATTGATGAAGTTTCATAAGAAACATGATAAGTTTTCTTTGAATTTTTTGAAGAACTATTTATCGGTTGAATATTATCGAAATGTTTCTTGGAGAGTTAAGCAAGGAAAATCTTCTGTTGAAATTAAACGAATGGGTTATTCTTTTTTGATATCTGGTCGAGATTTATTACCGCGTGTTTATTCTTCAGGAAAACTTGACAAAGAGTTTAACAAATTAGTTGAGAAGAAATTCTACTCTGAGAAATACGACCAATTTTCTGGAAATGCTTGGTTGGTTTTTCCTGAGTTCATTGGTCCAAATGTTCTCATTGAAAAGAGAATTAAATCCTTGTTGGCATTATCTCTATTTGCCTCGGATTTCAAGTTGAATATTGTAGATGATTCTGGAGAAGTTAAACCTCTGGTAAACTTTGTTAATGAACTTGGTTCTGTTAAAGCCAAGACGTCTAAGAAAACTATCAAGAGTTGTGATCTAAATGTTATTGAGAAAAATGTTCGATTGGGAAAATTTCGAGAGATTGCAAATCGTGCTGGAAAGACGGTTAAAATTGGTGAGGGCGATAAGTTATTCTTGAAGAGATATATTCGTGATGCTCGTAAAATTAAGGTTGGAATCTCTGATGAACTTTTGAAAGAAGTGTCTTCTGATTTGATTCCGTTAGTTAAAGCCTCGGCACAAATGGAATTGCGTAGGAAAGTTAGTTCAATTGATGTTGAAAGAATTGCTGGTTTGAAATTGTGATTAAGTAAAGCTTTTATTTTATTGGGTTGGTGACTTGAAAGTATGATTAATGTAATCCTTAGTGAACGAGAGTATGTATCCTTAATTAGACGAAGTAGTTGGAAGGAAACGGTAGATAATTATAGGACAGAACTGAATTTGGAAGATAAATTTATGGATGATGAGGAGTTTGAAAGTATTGAAAATCTTGTTCTTAATAATGATAATCTATCTAAATTTGTACATGATTTTGCACTCCACGGCGATACTTGTCTCGGAAGCATACAGAAAAGAATGAATAATGGCTATTTTTCTGCACTTAATGTGTTAAGTGATAAGGGACTTGTTGTTAACGAAGGTCGTAGGAGTCTTTCAGTTAAAGCTCGTGCATTTTTATTTGAATATGGGAGACGATTGTATGAATCTTAGTAAACATTTTTAT
>CAZYQG010000029.1:0-5484 GCA_964649785.1 Candidatus Woesearchaeota archaeon
ATCAAGATACTGCAGCTTACGGACATTTTGGTCGTTCTAAATTTCCTTGGGAAAAAATTATTGAATTAAAATAATCAAAAATTATTCTCTTCTCATTCGTCTTAGTCGCTTCTTTTTCTTAAGCTTCTTTCTGTACCATTTCCATCTACCTCGATATCCGGACTTGTTCTTCTTTTTCCATTTACGGGACGAACGTTTCATTCTGGTTTTAGGTTAATTGTTTGTTTTATAAAACTTTCGAGGTGGCTTAGCGAGATTACTGGACATTGGACAAGTTATTGCGTCGATTATAAAGCCAGAAATTATTCTATTTGTATGGAAATCAAAACCTACTTGAGACAGATATTTGGCAGAGGTGGATACACTGAAGACTATTTACCTGTAATTGTAAGAAATCGAAAGATTATGGCTGCGAAAAACTTATACTCATCTATTTAACACCTGCGCCCGTGCCCTCGCGTTGCGAGGGTACATATTTAGAATTCAGTAAGCTTTTTTTCAGGACCCAAATATTCGATAATGGAAGAACGTCCTTGGAAACCTTCTCCCGTCGGTTTGAGTTTGATTAATCCTTTCCTTTTCAGAGAGTCAAGAGTTCTCTTAAATGTTTTTTCAGATTTTTCTCCACCTGCATCTGAATATTTTTTGTAAAGTTCTCCAGTTGTTTTTCCTGAATGTTTTTCACAGATTTCCAGAACTAATTTTTCCTCAGCTTTGAAAGTTTTGTTTGCAGCAGCAGGTTTCAATGTACTAATTCTTTTGGCTGCTTCTTTGACATACTTGAGAGTTACTTTCTTTGAAGAATCTTGCTCAGCAAGCTCTCCAGTAATTTTGAGCAAAGTAATCCCCACTCTGATGTCCTTGTATCTAGAAGCTACTCTCGCTAACTCTGCAAATGCGTCTGAATCCCAAGTGTCTTGATAAAATGCATATTTGAGCCTTTCTTTCAGAATGTCAAAAGTTTCTGAAGCAGTATATTCTTTGAATTCCAAAGTTTCAGGAGTTAATCTGCTTATGATTCTATAATCAAGCTGTGCATTTATGTTTGGCTCGTTTGTAAGAAGAATAATTGTTCTCTTTTTTATGTTCTCCAAAATGTGATATAAGAAATCTGTGTCGTCTGCTTTGTCAATTTCATCAAGAACGATTACTACACCATCATATTGAGCGAGTCGATCAATAACTTTGTTAATAAGTTCATTAGTTTTAAGATTCTGGATAAATCGTAAACCCAATTGTGTTGCAATCTCAGACAGAACTTTGTAAGTTGTGTTTGCCTTCCAACAGTTTATGTTTACCTTTACAATATTATCTGCCTCTTCATGTTCTTCCAAGTCCATTACAACACGTTTTACTGAAACAGTTTTACCAATCCCTGAAGGCCCACTTACAATTAATGATATTCCTGTTCGTCCGTGAAAGAGAGGTTTTATTGCTGTTGCAACAAATTGCTGTTCATTTTCTCGATGTGGTAAAAGTTTGGGAATAAAATCTGGATCGAGAGCATCAGGATTAGAGAAGATAGTTTGTTCTGAATCCAGGAAGTCAAAACTGCCCATACTTTTTTGTGTTGTGAAGGGTTTTAAGAATTTCTCGAGTCTGGGCAACGTTTTTAATTGTGGGATTTAAGGGAAATCATGAGTAAGTTTGATAAATATCTTGGATTTGTTAGAGGAATTAAACCAAGTGATAAGGTTGTTTTGTGTTTTGATCAAGACGGTGACGGCATTCCTGCAACAGTATTAATGTTGAAAGCATTCCAACGACTTAAAATTAATAATGTCCATTGGGTTCCGTTTATTCGGAACGATCGAATGCATGTTGCTGAAGAAATTCTGGCATGGAATCCAACTCATGTAATATTTTTAGATGTGGCTGCAGAAATTTATGACGCATTGATGGGAAAACTAGTAAGCAAGAAAGTTATGGTTATTGATCATCACGAAACTCATAAATCATTTGAAGGAGTTACAGTACTGAAACCACAGAATATTGGTTTTGAAGAATCAAATCAATATTGTACTGCTAAATTAGTTTATGATTATATGTCGGAGCTAGTTGATCTAGATGATGTTAGCTGGATAACTGCGGTCGGAATTATTTCCGACATGGGTCAAAGAACATGGACCGAGTTTTTGAGAGATGTTTTTGAGAGACACAATTTTGATATGAAAGATGATTGGTATGAAACCGTTCCTGGAAAAATTGCCCAGATTATGAATTCTGCAACAAGTGTAAATCCAATTAGAAGTGATGAGGCAATTGCTTTGTTACTTAACTCTCTTCCGCGAGAGATCCTTAAGTCACCTCTAGCTGATTTGAATTCAGAGATTAATGCGGAGATTGCTAAATGGATGAAAGAACCTTTTGAAAGTTTTCATGATGGTTTGTTAAATATACAAGTTATTGATAATCCAAGTTATTCAGTAGGAGGTGTGGTTTCAAATAAACGTTCAACTACTGAACGAGAAAAGGCATTTATAGTAATTACTGTTTTTGGAGATAAGTTGAAGGTTTCAGCACGTAGTCAAGATTTCAAAGTTCCAATGAATGATTTATTAAAAAAATCAGTTGAAGAATTTGAGAATGCAAATGCAGGTGGACATGATCCTGCGTCAGGTGCGTCACTTCCATCAGAACACTTAGAAGAATTTAAGAAAAATCTTGTTAAGTTTTTTGGAGAACTGTTACAACTCAACTCTACAAGTTAATCGTGATATTTTTGTTATAGAAATCAGTAATATTCCCAATGCTACGACTTTTAATTCATAACCATAAAACGGAAATGCGGACAAGATTCCAGCAAGTCCAAAATACCCCGCCAAAGTTATATTACATGCAGCACACCCAAAAACAAGAACGCCCAATGATCCACCAACTAACCCGTTCGTTTCACTAAGTTGTTTTTCCGTATCATATCTAAATATGAATAGTCCGACAAAGACTGCAAACATTGCTGCAATCACAACATCTGTTGAAAGTTGTAAGTATGCAAAGTTTCCTAAATTTCCAACCTGTAAATCTAAATTGTTAAAATAATTAATTATTCCAAGAAATGCTGCAAAGGTTATTGTAGATATTGCTAAGTATTTTCTTTGTTTCAGAATACCTGTAATGTTTTCTATATGGTTACGCATTTGCCTCTTCAATTTCTGCGAGGATTGTTGGTTCAAAACTTGTGAATGGTTGTGCTCCAGAAATCATAATTCCATTTACGAAGGATGCGGGAGTTCCAGATACACCAATTTGTCTTCCTAGTTCATAGTCTGCATCAATCTTATCTTGATATTTACTTGTTTCAAAACAATCATTGAACTCAGCTGTGTTTAAACCAAGTTGATTTGCCCAAGTTTTATAACTTGAAGCGCCCAAAGAATCTTGATTTTCAAAAATTATATCATGCATTTCCATCCATTTTCCTTGATCTGCCGCACATTCAATTGCATTTGCTCCAGGAATTGCTTCTGGGTGAAAGTTTAATGGGAAGTGTTTGTAAACAAAGTAAACCTTTCCTTCTTCAGCTAATTTTTTAACTCCAACCAATCCGTCTTGATAGAATCTTACGCAGAACGGACATTCAATATCTGAGAATTCTACGAAAGTAACTGGTGCGTCAGGATTTCCAAGAGTTAATTCTCTGTCACCTAACGGAATTTCAGCACGCGGAACTTCGTAAGTTCCATCAGACTTTAGAGATTTATCAGTTTCAAATAAATTACCTATAATCATTATATTACCATCGCGAGTTAAATAAACATCTTGGTTTTGAGTTTGTCCATTAACGCTGATATCAAGATTTACAATAGATATTCCACTAATTTGTGAAATGGAATTTGCTCTAGCTATTCCTCCCTGCTCTGCAACAAGGGATGAAACATGATTTTCAGCTATTTGCATAATTTCTCCTGACGTTGTAGTTAGCATCAATGCTGCAACAGAGTAAACCAATAAAATTACAATCAAAATTAGTCTGCGTTTTTTAGGTTTCTTAGAAACGCGAGAACTTTCAGGAGTTTGTGCTTCCATTTCTTGATTATGGAGAATAACTATAAAAGAGTTGTGAAGTTCCGAGCGATAAGTAATAGTGCAGCAGAATAAACTACCAATGAGATTATTTTTTCATGGTTTGAACCACTTCGGATAGGCCCACGAATTGTGTAAGGACTAAAAGGTGCGAAAGGTTTTACTCCGTGAGGAGTTAGTGCGTCAGTTGATAAGTGTATTAGATAACCGATAAAAAACCAACCTGCAATTGCAAGATCGTAATTATTCAAATTTAATAAGAACCCAATTCCAATTGCAATGAGTACACCTGTAAAAATTGAGTGAACAAACCCTCGGTGACGTGTAAACATATTTGTTATTGAATGTACTATCGGAACTTTTCTTGAAACGTGAGAATGAGGTGAATCAATATCTGGGATGATTAAACCAATTAGAAAGAATACTGTTGCAGTCATACCGGGACGATTCAATGTCCCTAGAAAAGGAATTGCTACAGAATTCATAAATAGTAATACGTATGCAAGCAAACCAAAGCTTAAGTGGGATTTGAACATCATGTATATTTGAGAAGCTTTTTAATTTTAAGTGTTGTTATGAATTCATGTTTAATCAACTCAAGACCGCAATGTTATTGGGATTGTTAGGTGGAGTTTTACTTCTAATTGGTGGACTTCTTGGCGGACAACAAGGATTGATTATTGCGCTCGTCTTTGCGATAGTTATGAATTTTGGAGCTTATTGGTATTCTGATAAAGTTGTTCTAAGAATTTATCGTGCGAGAGAACTTGATGTTACTGAACATGCGCATGTTCATAGACTTCTTAATCAATTGTCCAAGAAAGCAAAATTACCAAAACCTAAATTATATTTAATTCCTTCACAAAATCCAAATGCTTTTGCAACTGGAAGAAATCCTTCTAACGCCGCGATTGGAGTTACCGTCGGAATTTTGAATCTATTAAATGACAAAGAATTGAAAGGAGTTTTGGCTCACGAATTAAGTCATATTAAGAATCGAGATATTTTGGTTGGAAGCGTTGCGGCAACAATTGCTACAACGATTTCGTTCTTAGCAAGTATGTCACAATGGACAGCAATATTTGGCGGATACCGAAATCGAAATGGTGGAAATATTATTGGATTACTTGCATTAGCAATTGTCACTCCAATAATTGCAGGAATAATTCAAATGGCAATTTCACGTTCAAGAGAATATATGGCTGATGAATCTGGTGCAAAGATTGCTGGCGAATGGAAAGGTCTTGCTTCTGCTTTAGTAAAGCTTGAAAAAAATTCCAAACAATTTCCAATGAGACTTGGCGGCGATGCCAGTGCACACATGTTTATTGTTCATCCATTCAAAGGTCGAAGCATGATGCATTTATTATCAACACATCCGTCTACTAAAGATAGAATTGAACGATTGGAAAAAGTCCAATTATAGGTTTCGAAGCACTTTTAAACCGCTTAAGCGGGTTT
>CAZYQG010000030.1:0-5477 GCA_964649785.1 Candidatus Woesearchaeota archaeon
AAATAGAACAACATAATCTACTGCAGATAAGTTTGCTGCAAGCTCTGCGCGTTCAGATTCAACGTTTATTGGTCGCTTTGGACCTTTGTGCCTCTTGGTTGAAGTGTCTGTATTTATTGCTAAGATTAGAATATCTCCAAAAGATTTGGCAGTGTTGAGTAATTGTGTGTGGCCAACATGTAATATATCATATATTCCGTTTGTTGTGACTATTTTATTTCCTTTGGATTTTAGTTTCTTAACAATTTGTAATAATTCTTCTCTTGTTTTTACTTTTGAATGCCTTCCATTGAATGATGATTTTAATTCTTCTAAAGTGAGAGTTGCTGTTCCGAACTTTCCTACAACAACGCCTGCTGCTTGGTTGGCAATCTGTGTTGCTTCGTATAATTCTGCTTTTGAGGCTAGTGCAAGCGTCAGTGCTGCAATGAATGTGTCTCCGGCACCTGAAACATCGTAAACTTCACGAGCTTTTGTTGGTAAATGATTGTATTCGTTTGTATCTTTGTTGTATGAAGACGTTCCGTTTGGACCTTGTGTGATTATTACGTGCGTATTGTATTCGTCTGCTATTATTTTGGATAATTCTTCTGGTTGAACGGCGGTGTTTGTTATTTCCTTTGCCTCTTTTATGTTTGGAGCAATTGCAAATGCATTTTTGAACAGATTCATGTTGATTGGTTTTGGATCTACAACAATTGGTGTTTTGAGTTTCTTTAACTCTTCAGTCAATTCTTTTGTGAGAATTCCTTTGTTGTAATCTGACAGTAGAATCATGTCAAACTGGTTTGATTTGATGAAATTGATTATTTGTTTTACATGTTCTGATTCAATTGGTTTTGGATCTTCAAAATCTACTCTTAGTGCTTGTTGATTCTGTGCGACCAATCGAGTTTTCTTTATGGTTGTGAAATCATTCCGTTCAATTAGGAAGGTATTGATGTTTGCTTGCTTGAAGAGTTCGAGCATTGGCTCTTTGAACTTGTCGTTTCCAACTTGTCCGATTACTGTGCACTTTGCGCCCAATGATGCTACGTTGTTTGCTGTGTTTGCTGCACCACCTAATCTATGTTCACGATTATTGTTTGAAACATTTAGTACGGGTACAGGTGCTTCCGGGTTGATTCTATTTATGTTTCCGAACAAGTATTCGTCAAGAATTAGATCTCCGATTACAAGTATGTGTTTCTTTGGAAATTCCCGGATGTTTTCAATCAGTTTCATTCACTTTGTAGATTATGTGATCAATCAACTCGCACCAAATATGAATTATGTTTATGTGAGACTCTTGTATTCGTGCAGTTGTGTTTGATGGAATAATTAAGTTTGAATCTAATTCAAGTTCATTTATTGTTCCGCCAGACTTTCCGTTAAGGCAGATTGTTTTTAATCCTCTTTCCTTTGCAGTTTCGAATGCTTTGTGGACGTTCTTTGAGTTTCCGGAGGTTGTTATTCCAACCAATACATCTCCTGGTTTTCCCAATCCTTCAACTTGTCGTGAGAACACATAGTCATAACCATAATCGTTTGATGCTGCAGTTACTGCCGATGCGTCAGAAGAGAGTGCAATCGCTGGAACGCTTGGTCGCTCTTTATTGTAACGGATTACTAATTCTGCTGCGAAGTGTTGTGCGTCTGCTGCTGAACCTCCATTTCCACAAGTTAGTATTTTGTTTCCATTTTTCACAGCCTCAAGGATTATTTCTCCTGCTTCAATTATTTGATTTAGATATTTGTCATCCAATAATTTCTGTTTTGTTTCAATTGATTCCTTCAGAAATTCTCTTGCTATATTTTTCATCTTTTAGTTCTCCTTTTTTGTTTGTATATTAACTTTTCAGCGTTTCGGAATACATCATTAACTGTGATTTTCTCCATCCAGTTTTGTGAAGGTCGTTTGAAACTTCCTAAATGAGGATTAATAACTGGTGGTTCTTTTGATTTGTAAAGTGAGAGGTTGTTTTTACCGTAGGGTGCATATCTTACGGGTGTGTTTGGTCCAAACAAACCGATTGTATTGGTTCCTTGTGCAGCAGCAATGTGTAGTGGACCCGTATCATTAGAAATGTAGATATTGCACTTTTCAGTAAGTCTGAATAGTTGTTTTAGTGTAAATGTTCCGGCAAGATTGTATACTGACTCTTTTTGTTCCATTTGATTGATTATTTTTTCAATGTAATTGTGTTGGTTTGATGTGTCAGTTATTAGGATAATTGCATTGTGTTTTTTGATTAATTTGTCTGCGAGTTTAGCAAAATTCTGTTGTGACCACCTTCGCCAGGTTGCCGTGCCTGCGCTTGTTACAGTCATTCCGATTATTATTCTGCGTTTTGGAAGTTTGTTGAAGAATTTATCCACTCTACGTTTATCTTGTTTTGAGTATTTGAGAGTTATTAGTTTATCAGGTACTTTTGGTTTTATTTCCAGAGGTTTGAGTAGGTTTGTAAATGTGTTGACTGCATGAATTTTATCGTTGTAATGAACAAGTTGATCATATACTTTTGCCCGTGGACCATGTGAAAATCCAATTGTTTTCTGTGAAAGATGGTTTGTTAGTAGTGCTGAGAGTTTTAGATAAGGTTCTAAGTCGAATGCTAAGTCATATTTCTTATATTGTTTTGTGAGTGTTAGTATGTTGTGTGGTTCAAAGACTTCTATGTTGTCGATGAAAGGTTGATTCTCATATACTGCTTTGTTTTGGTTCCTGCATAATATTGTAACTTTTGTGTTTGGATAGTTTTGTTTGAATTGTTGAATTAAAGGTAAAGTTAGTACTGATTCTCCAATGGCCCATAGTTTTGTAAATAATACTTTATTCAGGACAACATTCTTTTGTTTTTTGGAAAGTGAGAGTATATTGATTAATGGCGTCCCAATTGTTTTGTCTATTCCTCTCTGTAAACTAAGCATTTTGTATCTTATTTGCTGCATCAAGCAAATCCTCTGCAATAAGTGTTGGATTTGAGTTAGATTCTAGGTCTTTCTCGGAGATTCCAGTTGTTACAAGTACAGATTTTATTCCCGTGTTGTTTGCAAGTTCAATGTCTGAGGTTCTGTCACCAATAACATATGAGTTATTCTTGTCAAAATCTGGTGTGAAATATGGTTCAATTAGTTTTGTTTTGGGTTTTCTACAGTTGCAATTGTCTTCTGGAGCGTGTGGACAGAATAGCACTTTTTCGATGTTAATATTTTCTTGTTTTAATTCATTGAGTAGGTGATTATTGAATTCGTGCATTTGATCTTCAGTGTAGTATCCTCTTCCAATTCCTGATTGATTTGTTACTATTACTAGTCTGAATCCTTGTGATTGCAAATTTTTTAGACCTTTAATTGCGTTTGGTAGGAGGTTATAATCTCTAACTTTGTTTGTGTATCCGTTGTCTTTGTTTAGTGTTCCATCTCGGTCTAGAAATATTATTTTATGCATGGACTAACTTGGTAAGTGGTTTAAAAATGTTTATGAAACAAAATTCAACAGTCTTCACACCAAATTCTGTTTGCTATTATCTCGAACTCTCCTCTATAAATATCTACTTTTCCTTGTATCTTTAGTTTAGTTCCATTTGTTTGGTAATTGTCAAATAGAATTATTGGAATTGTTTCAGTATCTGTTTGTAATTTGATGAATGTGAATGATTCTTTTGGAGTAATTTTTACTATTTCACCTCGAACAACTACTTCTTTTCCGAAATGATTTTCTATTGAATCAGTTATTGGTTGTGCTGTTGATACTTCAGCTATAATGAATAGTGCAAATGTGGCAGAAAAAATCCAGATTAATGCTAATTTTGTTAGTGTGCTTTCTTTCATAATTAGATATTATGTTTGTCTTTTTTATTGTGTGAGTGACAATTATTTTTCGTCAGTTTCTGGAGCATCGAAAAGTATTTATTGAGATTTGTCTCTTTTAATAGTATGGTTGCTCAAAAATCAAAGTCAAGTGAGATACTTGGAAAAACAGTAGTATCAAAATCTGGACGCAAGTTTGGTATGCTCGGAGATCTTATCTTTGAATCTAGAACTGGTGAATTGATTTATTTGAGCGTTAAATCTCCAACCGCATATTGTTTGAGTTTGGACTTGGAAAAATCTCGAGGCGGAGAGCATTTGGTTCCGTTTAGTGCCGTTATTTCTACGGGTGACTTTGTAATTGTTGCTGAAGAAGATATTGTATAAAACTAAGTTTTTGTTTTTTTGTCCTGTGGTTAATTAATACCTTTAATTTCTATTTTTAGTTATGATTGATCTGATTCTTGGTTTGGTTGGAGGTTTGATTTTGGGAATAATTACGGGACTCATTCCTGGATTACATACTAATACGATTGCGATAATTTTGATGAGTCTTGTTTTGAAGGGTTGGTTAGATTTTAGCAATAATATTGTTGTCTCTGGCTTGGTGTGTATGTTGGTGGTTCATTCATTTGTTGATTATGTTCCGAGTATTTTTTTCGGTGCTCCTAATTCTGACACTGTGCTCAGTGTGTTACCTGGGCATCGGTTATTGTTGAAAGGCGAAGGTTATTTTGCATTGCGTGAAACAGTTGTTGGTGGAATTATTTCATTTCTTATTGGTTTGCCGTTTCTTTTATTTTTTAGTTGGTTTTTGATAAATTGGTCAGACTCTTTGAAGTTGTTTGTTGCACCTGTTTTGTTAATTATTACTTCTTGGTTGATATTGAGTGAGGTTGAATTGAAAAGGATTGTTTGGGCTTTATTTGTATTTATTTCTGCAGGTGTTTTGGGTATAATTAGTTTGAATACTTTTATCGTTAAGGATCCTTTATTTCCTTTGTTAGGTGGGTTTTTTGGAGTTAGTATGTTATTATTTAGTCTTGGTAAGCGCGGAGTTGTGCCTGATCAAAAAATTGGTGGTGATTTTGAGCTGTTTAGTCTTGGTAATATGGCGTTGGGTTTCGTTAGTTTGTTTGCGAGTAGTATGATGGTTTTGTTTCCTAGTTTAGGTCCAACTCAGAGTGCAACGGTTGCACAAGCAGTTCTTAGGAAAAGTTCGCATCAGAAATTTTTGAATGTAATGGGAGGGATTAATACGTTAGATGTATTATTTACAATTGTTATGTTATATTTGGTCGGTTCTGCTCGAAGCGGGGTGCTGGTGGTTGTTCAACAATTGTTTGAAATTAGTTTGGGGATGTTTTTTGTTATGTTGTTGTCTATGTTTATTGGTCTTGGGTTTGGAGTTTTGGCGTGTTTGTATATTGGAAAGCGAGTTAGTAAGATTGTTTCTAAGATAAATTATAATTTGGTTTCAATAAGCATGATTATTTTTCTTGGAGCTCTGGCAATTGTTCTCTCTGGGTTTTTGGGGTTGTTTCTTATGAGCATTTCAACAGCAGTAGGAATTATATCTCAAAACGCGGGTGTGAAAAAAGTTCATGCGATGGGTGTATTAACTATTCCAACAATTTTGAATTTTTAATTATATTTCAAAAGATATTGAGTCTCTTCGTTGTTGT
>CAZYQG010000031.1:0-4041 GCA_964649785.1 Candidatus Woesearchaeota archaeon
TTCAGTTTTCCAACTTTTACGCTGTCATACAAAACAAGTTCAGCTAAATCTTTGGTTGCTTGTGTTCCAAAAACTTTTAGTTTCTTTTTTTGTGCGTTCCAAAGTTCTGGAATAGAACCGCAGTGGTCCAAGTGACCGTGGCAAATTACTACAGCATCAACATCTTTATCTGGAATTAGTGGACCAATTCCATCTGAAACGTTAAATCCAAATTCCATTGTAAAACGGTCTTTGCCGTCGTCAAGAATTACTGCGTTATTTCCGACTTCTCTGAAGCCACCATTACATTCAATTGTAATTTTTGATTTATTTTTAGGTGTGACCTTCTTAGCTTTTGCTAGAGAAGGTTTTCTATTTTTGTTTGTTTGTTTTTTCATTTGTGTATTTGAACAAAATTCGCCTTGACGAATCTTGCTTTAATTATGATATTTTTAGTTTTTGGCCGTTTTTAAGCCTATGTTTTTTGATGAAACCTTTAGAGGCTTCGATGACGTATTTTGCCTTTTCTTTTGGAATTAATGCTGGATGAAATCGTGGTGCTGATTTAATCATGTCAACGATTTTGTAATCTTTGTTTAACCAGATTATATCCAAATTTTGAAATACAAAAAATGTATGTAAGGTTGAAGACCAAACACTTTCTCTTAATGCTTCAAGAATATATGCTTCATGTTTTAATTTACGTTTGAAAATCAAACCAAAAGAAAACTTGCCAAGATATTTTCCATCGGCTAATTTTTTATTTCCTTTTTTGATTATCATTCAATAAAATCTTCAAGCTCTAGCTTTACTTTTTGTCCTGTTGCTTTCAAATATTCGTTTGCTAAAGTCCAATAAACTAATCCTAGAGATTTTGCACCTTTGTTATTACAAACGATTGCCACATCAATATTTCTTAAAGTGTTATTTGAATCGCAAAGTGCTAATATTGGAATGTTAACTTTGTAAGCGTCCTTAACTGCGTTCTTGTCGCCTCTTGGATCTGCAACGAACATTAGTTTTGGTTCCATGAAAGTTTTCAGTTGAGAATTTGTAATAATTCCTGCTGGATATCTTCCAACGAAGAATTTTGCACCGATTGTTTTTGCAAATTTCTTTGCACCCTTCCAACCGTTTTCTCTTCGGCAAACAACTAGAATGTCTTCAGGTTTGTATTTTGCCAAGAAGTTTGCGCCTGCTCTAAGTTTTTGATCAACTTTTTCAAGATCAAGAATAGCTACGCCGTTTTTAGGATTAACTTTGTGAATGTATTGTTGCATGAACTTTGTTTTGAATTTAGTACCGACTTGGATACCGGATTCAAGATAAGTTTCAACTGGAACTAATGTTTTTTCTTTTGCCATTTTATTCTACCTTTACTGGGTTTGGACGATTTACAGAAATAGGAAGAACGCCTGCTTTGAATTCTTCTTTTGCAAGAATAACTGTGTTGTACGCGTCCTTTTCTCGTTTAATCAGTAAAGGTGCGCCCATTGATAGTTGCAATGCTCTTGCTCCAATTATTCTAGCGACTTCGAATTTCGTAAATTCTTTCATTTTATACTTTCTTCAATAGCTTTCTTAAATCTTTCCCTTTGGCAATGGCTGTGTCAACTGCTTCTAACAATTCGTCGTTAGTAAGAGGTTTTAGGCCTCCTTTTTGCATTGCACAGATGTTTCCGTTGTCAATGGTTCCGATATGAATTCTATCTTCCATTATTTTTTCTTCTCTTCGAGTTGGATCAACAATTAGTGAATCTCCAATCTTTGCGAAAGAAACCATCATTGGTATGTTGTGTAATTTCAATCCTTTCTTTGTTCTTGTTTCGTGTAAAGGTTTGTTATCTTTGTCAAGTTCTGGGAACTTTGCATCTTTCAATGCTAAATATGCTGCAATAACTGCTGCGTCATATAAGTTTCCATCTGCGTTGATTGGATAAATATCAATACTACACATCCAAGCTGCTTCACCTTCAACTATACTTAAATCTTTGAAATCTAATGTTTTAGATTCTCGAATAGCTCGATCAACAACTCTTGAAATTTCAATAGCTGCTGGCTTTGGTGGGCCTGGTTCGTAATCCGGACTTGATAATGGATTTAAATCCATGCTAACCATGAACATTCCTTCATCAGGTGAGTCTGGATACGGAGTTCCTACACTGAATTTTACTCCAGCAATAACTTCTGTATTTCCAAGCTTTACTCGTGCAGAACCATTTCCGTTGTCAATGATTCCAACTTCTGCTGAGAAATCTCGATAGTCATTTAGACCTCGTCCGTCTTCCCTCTTTCCGTTTGAAATTAATTCTTTTTGAAAGTCATAATTTATTAGTGTCATTTTATTTTTCCTCCTTCGAATGAAGCTTCTCCATTAATTAATGCCTTCTTTTGAAGATCATATAATACTGGCATTGCTTCGTTTACTAATTTCATGGATTCTGCAAATTCTTTCTTTGTCAGATCTCCGTCCATTTGTATTAAAGTAATTCCCATAGATTTTGGCATTATTGCAACTGGCAAATCTGCCTCTCCGAAATTATCTTCTGGTTGGAATAAGTCAAGCATTACTGTTCCGTCAGCTTTTCCTGATGCTACTGAACAAACTAGGTCTCTCATTTCGATTCCTGCGTGTGCTAGTGCTGCTGAAGCTGCGTTAATAGCTGCTGTTCTTGTTCCTGCGTTAGCGTTTGTAATTTGAACAAAAATGTCAATTACAGTTGCTGGATATTTCTCAGTGTAAACTGCCGCTTCTAGAGCTGAAGACATAACCTTGGAAATTTCTTTACTTCTTCGGTTTGGTCCTGGTCTAATTCGATCAGTTGTTGAGAAAGGTAACATGTCGTACTTGACTCGGATTAATGCCTTGTCAGGTATCATCATGTGTCGTGGATGAACTTCTTTTGGTCCATACACTGCTGCAATTACTTTGGTTTTACCCATGCTGAATTCTGCAGATCCTTCTGCTAATGGAACTACTCCCACCTTCAATTTCATAGGTCTCATTTCGTTTGTCTTTCTTCCATCCAAACGTTTACCTTTTACCATCATTGGTTCTGAACTTTTTCCTGCCATTATTTCTTTCCTCCTTTTAGCATCTTTTCTACTTTTTCTGTTAACCCTGATTCTTGTGCATCTTGGTCAATCATTTCGATTGCTTTCTGAACAAGTAGAACTTTATCTAAATCTTCACCTTGAATCCAAACATAACCGTTTTGACCAACGACTACGTTACATCCAGATGCGTCTTTAATAGTTTTAATCATAGAACCTTGTCTTCCAATTATTCTTGGAACATTTGAAGGATTTACTTCAATTATATTTCCAGTTCCTAATTTTCTGTGAGGTCTAGTCTTAGTTGAAAGTCTAATATACTTTCCAACGTCTGTAATTCCTGCGAAAATGTAATCTCCTTCCGTGAAATACTTTCTCATACTTCCTTGTTCAATGAACGAAGTACTTGCATCTCTTAATGGAAGATCTGCTTGATTTGGTTGCCCAATTTCAATTCGCCATCCGAATTTTGCTAATTCAGTCACTTGACCGATTACCATATCATTTCGTCTTGGAGAATATCCACCATTTAGTGGTTGAACTTTTACAACGTGTCCTTTGACACTGACTCTACCCATTACAGTTGCTGTAACGTCTTCGCCATCTCTTATTGCTTTTCCTGAAGGGATGTAACTCATACCCTCAGCAAGAACTTGACCGGGTACGACCAATTCCTTATCTTTAACATTTAATTTTTCTGTCATTTCTTAATTGAAACAGATTATTGCTCTGTAATCTCTGCTTCTCCGTTTGTCACCTTGCTTATCAATGAGTATAGGTCGGCTTTTGCGCCTCCCACAACCTCTAACTCCACTACGACAGAGCCGTCGTTTAGCCACTCTTCTTTGAAATTTTTGAAGCGGCTTTTCAGTGAGCTGTAAGCGGAACCTGCGTATTGTGCAGGTATTGTGATTTTGATTCTTATCTTCTCAAAAGATAATGGTATGACCTTTCTTATTTCGTTTATAACCTTTTCTATCTGTGTTTCGAAATTTTGTTGGTAGTCAA
>CAZYQG010000031.1:4141-5415 GCA_964649785.1 Candidatus Woesearchaeota archaeon
AATTCGAATGCTTTGTCAACATCTGAGATAACTACTTCAAAATTTTCTCCGCCTTTCTTTAATCTAGCGAGTGTAAATGATACACGTTCCTTATCGTAGGTTCTTTGTTGCATAACTACTTCTTTGAAGACATGGTTTTTATGCCTTCCGAAGTGGTAACCATAAATTGTAACCTATTTTCTTGGAATTCTTTCCCTAGGACTTTTTTGAAGACGTTTTTTGCTAAATCCGCTCCTTCTGTAATAGAAAGGTTTGATTTCCATCCTTTTTCTAGAAGTTTGTTTGCTTCCATTGCGTTTGATCCAATTGCTTTTGCTTTGTATTGGAAATAAATTCCTGCTGGTTCTGTCATATATAGTCGTGGACCGTCTTCTCCGACGTCTCCGACCAAGAATGATACTCCGAAAGGTCTGATGCCTCCGTATTGAGTGAAACTTTGACAAATGTCTGAGATGAATTTTACTAATGCTTCGCCTGATAATTCTTCTCCATAACTCATTTTATGTTCTTGTGCCTTTATTCTTGATTTCTTTAGAAGAACTCTTGCATCTCCGATGTATCCTGCCGGTGTTGCGATGATGTTTTTGTTTACTTCTGAAACTTTTGATAATGATTCTGCTACAATTAATGGATCGAATCGGTGTGTGTCTGCTGCTAGGACTACTCCGTCCTTACATGTGATTCCCATTATTAATGAACCGCTGTCGATTGCTTTCTTTGCGTATTCTACTTGTAAAATTCTTCCGTCTGGGCTGAAAACTGTAATAGCTCTGTCGTAACCCATTGCTTGATTTGGTATAACTTGCATAAGATTGAAATGGAGTGAATATTTTTAAAGGTTGTTGGTGGTTGCTATTTTCTTGACTTCTTTATAGCTTTTAATTGCTGCATAGTAATAGAATATTTCCAGAGTTTATGTTTTGTGTAGCCGATGAATTTCTTTATTGCGTTATACATAGTTCTAAAAAGATTCTAGAGTTTAAAATAATTTGGTAAAATGCGAGTCTGGTTGAATGCAAGCACTCAACCGTCTTCACGAGTGAACATCAGCCGCAAGCGGCTTCAGTTCGGGTGAACTTTCCGAAGAAAGTTCGGGATGAACATCATTTGGCCGAAACCAAATTCAGTTCGGGTTGAATTGTCCGAAAACAATTCGGGTAGAAATTTTCAACCGCAAGCGGCTTCCAATTTCTATTCACCTCTAATATTTTGAGTATATAAGCTTTTCGGTGGAGAAAAAATGACTAAAAAGTAGTTTTTTTAAGAGTTCTTGG
>CAZYQG010000032.1:0-5173 GCA_964649785.1 Candidatus Woesearchaeota archaeon
CCTCGAATTTACGCCGGAGATCTCATTTTTGTTTTAAATTTTTTCAAATTAAAGGAAGGTAAATTAGTTGTTGCTAAACATAAAGGTTCTTTCAAAATTAAACGTATTCACAAAATTAAAGGTGATAAAATTTTCTTAAAAGGTGATAATGAACACCCCGATAAGGATGTGTCCATTACCAAAACAGAAGTTGTCGGACGAGTTTTCACTCTACCGAAACTATTCCGTTCATAACCGCCTCGAGATATTTTACAGGTTTGATGTCAGTCATAGTTGTTCTATGAATTACCCATTTACCATCTTTACTCTTAGTAACTCGAGATTCGATTATTGGCTGCCGAAGCAACTGTTCGATTTTCTTTTCACTAAGTTCCATATAGGATTAAGGAAAAAATTCAATATAATTAGCAAGGGACAAATTTACCACTTATTGTTTTTGAGATAACTCCAAATTGTTTCGGCTGCAACTGAACCCTCCGCGGCACTAGTAATAAATTGTTTTAGTGTGTGCCGAGTTGTAATATCGCCTGCTGCACAGAAACCTTTGATGTTGGTTTTCTGAGTATTGTCAACTGGAATAAATCCATGTGAGTTTATTTTTACTTTAACTCCCTTTGCTAAATTGTTTAGCGGAATGTGACCGATTTCAATGAATGCTGCATCAACTTCAAGTTTTCTTCCATTTTTTAATTTAATTCCTTGAAGAGTTTTTTCTCCGTAGAATTCTATAGCTTCATTTTCAAACATGATTTTAATTTTCTTGTTAGCTTTCATTTGATCCTGCGTAATTGGCTCTGCCCGCATGAATGTTTTTCGAACTAAAGTGTAAACTTGTTTTCCATATTCAGAAAGGAATAAACTTCCAAGTCCGGCAGCATCTCCTCCACCAATAACTGCAATAGTCTTTTTTGCATAAATTGGACCGTCGCAAGTGTAACAATAATGAACTCCTTTTCCTGCAAATTCTTTTTCACCTGGAATTCCAAGTTCTCTATGTTTCATTCCAAGTGCGTAAATAATTGTTTTTCCGTGATAAGTTTTGTCAGCCTTTACTGAGAAAGAACCATCTGACATTTTGGAAATCTTTGTAACTTCTTCTTCAATTTTTGGAACTTTATATTCATCGAGATGTTTTATGAATTTGTTCATCAAATCCATTCCACTTATTCCAGGTTCTCCAATCCAATTGTCAACTTTGTGAGCGATATTTCCAGTTCCGCCAAATTCTTTTGCTATGATTAGAGTCTTTAAATTGTAACGAGCAGAATAAAGTGCGGCGCCAAGTCCTGCTGCACCACCACCAATAATAATCACATCATATTTCATCATGAGTTGTTGCGGTTTGAATTTATAATAGTTTCTTGGATCACCAGATACTTACGCGGTCTTTATTAAATTGTTTGTCCTCAGGTTTGATGTCATATAATTCATAAAATTCTGTTAGATTTGAAACTACTCCGTCAACTCTGAATACTGCTGGCGAATGTGGATCTGTTGCAATTCGACGAATCATTAATTCTTTTGTTGATTTACTTCTCCACGAAACCGTATATGCTTTGAAGAAATTTTTCTTGTCACTGATAGTTCTTTTTCCAGAATTCAAGAAAGCATAATAAGACATTTTTATTCCACCTACGTCAGCAATATTTTCACCTTGGGTAAATTTACCATTTACATTTTTTCCATATAATTCAAAATTTGAATATTGTTTGATAATTTTATCGGCTTCTTTGCTATATTTTTTTGCGTCTTTAGTTGTCCACCAATCTTTAAGTTTTCCTTCTGAATCAAATTTTCTCCCCTTATCATCAAAACCGTGAGTAATTTCGTGTCCAATTACACTCCCAATTGCACCATAGTTAATTGCGTCGTTACCTGGTTTGTAGAAAGGATACTGAAGTATTCCTGCAGGAAATACAATTTCATTTCGAAGAGGATGATAGTAGGCATTAATTTCATAAGGATACATCCACCACTCTGTTTTGTCAATTTTCTTGTTGAATTTCTTTGCCATTCTTTCCCACTCAAAATTATTAACTCTAATTGCGTTGTTGATTAAATTGTCATCTTCAAGTTTTAGTTTTGAATAATTTTTCCATTTATCAGTATAACCAATTTTTACACCCATTCCCTTTAGTTTTTTGAATGCTTCAATTTTTGTTTCATCGGACATCCAATCTAACTCAGTTAATATTTTGTGTAAAGATTTCTTAAGTTCGACAACTAATTTTTCAATTTCTTTTTTGTTTTTATGACTGAAATGTTTTGAAACATATTCTTTCCCCAGTAATTCACCCAAATAATCCCCCGTTAAAACCATGTTACGTTCTTCAAGTGATTTTTGTTTCTTTGCACCACTTAATTCTTTAGCGTAAAAGTCAAAGGTTATATCATAAATCTTTTGACTTGCGCAAGAAGTAAATGATAAAATTGTGTGGAGTCGAAGATAGGATATAACTTCAGAATTTACTTGAATTTTTTCCAAGAATGAGAAGTAAGGTGGATGTTCAATGTTTATTTTTTTATTTGTATTAATTTTAATACTCCTAAAATAAGGTTTCCACTTTGTTAATTTTTTTGCAATAATTGGATTATATACTTTTGTTGGCTCCCGTCTAAGTTCCTTATCTAAATGTTTTTTTGCTAGTTTTGTTTCAAATTCAAGTACTTCGTTAGCTTGAAATTTTGGAGAATTTCCGGGAAATAAGTCTGCACTATATTCAAATATTCGCTCTAGAAATATCAAATATTTTTTCCTTATTTTTTCCTTATCTTTATCTAAATAATAATCTCTGTTTGGAAGTCCTAACCCTCCTTGATCGAAATGCGCAATATTAATATTTGGGTTCTTATAATCCGATTCAGCATCAATCATAAAGAACGGTCCAGTCCCGTTTTGGTGTAATTGTGCAACAACTTTCCATAAGTCTTCACGTGTTTGAATTTTATCAATAAGAGTTAGTAGCGGTTTGATTGGTTCTAAATCGAGTTGGTTGCGTTTTTTCATATCCTTTGCTTGAGCCCACCATAATCTAAGTTTCTTATTTTTGATATTTTTCATATCTTTGATTAACATCCTTTGAGTGGTTTTTCGTAATATGTTATGAACTCCCCACTCAACTTCATCATCAGGTATTTTGGTATTATTAATCCAATCATGATTAACGTAATGAAAAAAGCTTTCTTTCGGAGAGGGTGTTTTTGACATGATTCAGAATTGGTTGTGAAAGTTTTAAACTCTTCCTCTAAGTTTCATTGCGTCTGCTACTTTTTTGACTGCAACCATGTATGCTGCTTGTCTCATATTTATTTTGTGTTCAGTTTCGAATGTGTCAAGAACAGTATGAAATGCGTTGGTTAGAACTTCGTCAAGTTGATCATTGTATTTTTTCAAAGTCCAATGCTCTCCGGAATTGTTTTGAGCCCATTCGAAATAGCTTCCAACAACTCCTCCAGCGTTACATAAGAAATCTGGAATTATGAATACACTATCTTTGTATAGAATATCGTCAGCTTGAACAGTGGTTGGACCGTTAGCACCTTCAGCAATAATTTTTGCTTGAATGTGATGTGCGTTGGATTTTGTGATTACGTTTTCTAATGCTGCAGGAACTAAGATGTCACATTTTTGTTCTAATAACTGATTATTAGTTAGTGCCTTTGCATTCGGGAAATCTTTGAGAGTTGTGTGTTCATTTTTGTATTTCAATGCGTCTTCGTATTTGATTCCACGAGAATTGAATATTGCCCCACTTGAGTCAGAGTATCCAATAATTTTTACGCCAAGTTTTTCAAAATGTTTTGCTGCATATTTTCCAACGTTTCCAAAACCTTGAATTATTGCAGTTGCTTTTTTAGGATTGATTTTGAGATGTTTCATTGCTTCGCGAGTTGTAATTACTACTCCAAGTCCTGTTGCTTCATTTCGACCTTCGTGTCCACCAAGTTCAACAGGTTTTCCAGTAAAAGCACCAGGTGCGGATTGTTTTGTTTTTTTCTCGTAAGCTTCCAACATCCAGGCCATAGTTTGAGCATTAGTGTAAACGTCTGGTGCAGGAATATCTTTCCAAGGTCCAAGGTCTTTTGCTAATTTTTTGGCATAAGCCTGACTTATTTTCTTAAGCTCATTTTCAGAAAGTTCTTTTGGATTACAAATTACTCCGCCTTTCCCTCCACCAAGAGGTAAACCAGTCAATGCACATTTCCAAGTCATCCATGCGGAAAGAGCTCGAACAGTATCAGCAGTTTCATCTGGATGAAATCGAATTCCACCTTTGTAAGGTCCTAGAGCATTATTATATTGGGAACGGAATGCTGGAAAACTTTTGATTCCTCCCTTGTCTCCACGGATTCGAATAGTAAATTGGATAAAATTCTGAGGATATCTTAGACTCTTTCTTAACTCTTTGTCTAGATTGAGCTGGTTCGCTACCCAATCGAACTGCTTTTGTGCTTGAATGAAAGGATTTACTGACATGATTATAAGTTGAGTGCTTTCTTGACTCGCTCTTTATTGAAACCAATTATTACTGAGTCATCAATTGTAATTACCGGAACTCCCATTTGACCTGATTTTTCTAGTAATTCGTTTGCTAATTTTGGATTCTCTTGAACATTTTTTTCTTTGTACGAAATTTTATTTTCCTTAAAAAATTCTTTAGCCTTTATACACCAAGGACATATGTTGGTTGTGTAGATTGTAACTTTTTTGTCTGCCATTATGATTGATGTAGAAGTTCATTAATAAATTTATTGTCGTTTGAATTCATATTCAGGAGATTCTTGAATTAGTTTTTCAGTGACTTGAAATATTTTCTTGAAATAGGATTTTCTGAAGGTTGAAGTGTCTTTTAGATTTTTTATTGAATAATTTATGACTGGAGCCATTTCTTTTGACAAATGTTTCATTCGTGATTCATAGTTTGCAGAAATATAATTGAGCATGGCTTTAGTTGCACGATTTTTATCTTTCAGATACCATCTTTCAAAAGGTATGATTACCGGCATTAAACCAAGAATATAATTTATTGAATCATAGATATCTTTTCCAATCTTTCTATGAATCTTTTTGTGTCCGCTTTTTACATAATTTACGCTTGACAATGTCTTTCCTTTTATTAAGTAATAGTTTGAATAATCTGCCAGAATTCCATCACCCAAACCTAACTTAATT
>CAZYQG010000033.1:0-2086 GCA_964649785.1 Candidatus Woesearchaeota archaeon
CGTTCGTCCAATAACAAGCAAAACATTTACAGTACCTGTCGATACAACAACTACTTCATCAACAACCACTCCAACCACTACGCCATCAACAACTACATCGGCTACCTCACTAGCTACGGCATCAGCGGCAGACGATTCAACAACCGCAATTCCACTTGGAAATCTTCATGGAATTTATGTGGAAGAACCACACCTGGCCACAGAGGATTCATCTTCAAATTTAGCAATACTCATAGAACTAGATAAAGAAATCATTAAAATAATTCAAGATATAGTTACTCCCGCAAATATAGATACGAGGAAAATATCTCTCCAAACACATTTACAAAAATTAATAACGCGCATCGAGGCTGAAGAAATATCACTAGAGGAATTAAAATCAGTTTATGAACATCACGGAATCAATGAAATAATAAAAAGAATAGAAGCAACTGATGCTAACTTAACCAAAACATATTGGGAAAAAATTTTCCCAATTCAAAAAATTCCCGCTACGCTAAAGAGCAACAAGCCTGAGCTTGCGGAAGCACACAAAGAATATAGTGCTTCAAGAAAGGATTTATTTGAAAAAACAAGATCTCAGCGTGATAAACGTAAAGAATTGAAAAACAAATTAAAAGAATTTGAGAACAAGACTTTGAAAGAGAATCTTGAAACCATAAATGAACTACTAAACTATAGTAATGAATTCAAAGGAAAAATGAACAACACACTACAACAATTAATGGCACCAAATCAAACAGTTGATGGACTAAATAATATTCAAGCAAATATTGGAAGCAGCATAGAAAATAATCATTATGATGATAAGTTTGATGAGTTGGAGAAGTTTGAAGAACATATGAACAAAGAAGTAATACCTTTAAACGAATTATCAACTGAATACGAAAAAGTTGATAGCGAAACTGCAGCAGCAGCAGAAAATGTGCGAGCAGCCCAGCTCAAATATACTGAACAACTAGGAACCACTACAAAAGAGGCAACTACTCTTCAAAGTAATCTAGCTCCAATAACCACAACTCAATCCAAATCTCGAGGAATCTTGGCTTGGCTGATGGGAAAACTGAAACTTTGAAACTTCTTAAGACGGTTGATGCTTCAATGAGCAGCAAAAACTTTTATATACTTCAGAACACATATTAAATAATGGTGGGCTGGTTTGGAAGAAAAAAAAGCACAACTACGACTCCATTAACAACTGCAGAGCTTCAGAGGATATTGGATACGGAAGTAGAGGAAACAGAGGAGTGGGCGAGAGAGGCTCAATCACACGTACAAAAATTATTCGAGATAGAGGAAGGATTAAGATATATAGTAGCACAAACGGATTTAGACGATAAAACTTTAAAAATAAGAAAAAATGCAATTTCTGAATTACTTGAAGAGGAAATAAAAGTGATTCAAGCAGAATTGGTAGCAGTAAATAAAATTGCAGAAGTTATCAAAGAAAGCGAATATGAAAAACTTTTACAACAAGCAGGTACGCAAGACGAAATTGATACAACTTTAGCTGATTTTACTCAAGATTTGAGAGCAACAGATGAAGCAACAGGCAGCACAAGAAAAGATTTAGTAAAAAGAGCAAAACAATCAGGGCTAGAATACAAAAGGCTGGCCAAAGATTTAAACAAAAAAGTTAACGACTTAAAAACATTAGCAGGAAGCTCAAATGCTAAATTAATTAAGTCCGAAAGAGCACACGTAGCTGGTTTAATCAATATGTTAACTTCACACACAGGTGAGCTAAATAAAATAAACAATCAACTGAAGCGAAATCCAAACCTTCAACAAGTTCAACAAGCAAAGCAAGACATTCTAAATATACTTACAAGATATGACGCAAGAACAGAGTCAGCCAGATTAAACGAAATACGTGAGGAAAATGCTGAAGTAGAAAATAACCTAAAGCGATACTTCAAGGAAACTGGCGCAATTGAAGACCTACAAAAACAATTACAATCAAAATTACAGGAAATAGTACAAATTGTTAGGGAGTTAAGGGCAAACACTAACTTGATAGTTTTATAATTCAATCTAAGAAACCTTTATAATAATCACCCGACTTAAACTTAATAATGGTAGAGAT
>CAZYQG010000033.1:2186-4567 GCA_964649785.1 Candidatus Woesearchaeota archaeon
AATCTAAGAAACCTTTATAATAATCACCCGACTTAAACTTAATAATGGTAGAGATTGTAAATCCGTTAAGAAATGCTATTGACATCATCGAAGCATTTGGATTCTTTAATGTTGTACTTCCTTTCATTTTAGTATATGCATTAGTTTATGGAGTATTAATCAAAACAGATCTCTTCAACTTCAAATCATCACCACAAGGACAGAATGTTTCAAATGTAATAGCCATGGCTTCAGCATTCTTCGTTGTTGCATCCACAGATATAGTAAATCAAATGCTCGGAGTTATACCCCAAGCAACATTCATGCTTGTAGTACTACTATTTATCTTAATGATTTTTGCGATGATGGGACTACAAGACAACAGCTGGTTTGGAGCAGATTCACTCTTTGGAAGATTCAAAGGAGTACTAGCTGTAATTGTTATCGGCATATTCTTATTAATGATTGATGCTGGGTCCCCAAAAGGAATACCAATTGTTCGTCAATTTAATGAACTTCTACTAGGTGAAAGTACATTTGCTGTTGGATCTGAAGCATTTGGAACGCTAGTTGGACTATCATTGACTATAGGATTATTCATAGCAACGATAATATACCTAAATCGGAAACAATAGCATGGCAGAAACACCAATATTAGTAAGTGGAATAGAACTTCTAAGAGACCTAGGTTTTTATGATGTAATTATTCCTGGAGCATTAATAATTGCAGCAACATATGCAGTACTAACAAAGTTAAACTTCTTCACAGATAAGTCAGGAATCAACATGGTTATTGCTGTATCAGCCGGATTAATCATAATCTCATTCAGTCCAGCTGTCAAACTTATTTCACTATTCTTAGTATATTCGCTAATGTTATTCTCGTCAGTAATGTTCCTCATGCTTATATTTGCGTTCATGGGCGTAAAAGAAGCCGACTTTGCTAAAGCTGCAAAAGATTCTACAGTACATACAGCAATAGTTGTAGGACTGGTAGTAATCGGAATTATCGTAATCGCACAATCTTTACCTGCATTTGGCGGAGCTCAAACAACCGAAGGACAGGAATTCGGATTTGTACCACTCGGCGGAGAGACATCAACAGTTTCCGGAGGAGAACTACAGGAAGGAAACTTACTTATCGCAGATGGACTAACTGGATCAAAAACAACAACTGAAGCAGGAATAGAAGTAATATTCAACCCGTCAGTACTCTCAGTAATAATAATGTTCCTAGTATTTGCGGGAGCATCAATAGTAATTTCTCGTGGAAAATCAAAACTTGAATAGAATTATTCTTCCTCTTTTATTTCAGGCATAACTGGTTTAGAAACAGATTTCTTATCAACCATTTCACTCAATCTATTCACATTATCCGTAAATTGAGGAATAATCTTCTCGAAAACCTTACCCATTGCTTGAATTTCAACATTTACACCACCAAGAGATTTATTATATTCATCAACTTTACCAATCATTGCGTTCTGAGCGTCAGCAACTTTTTTATCTAAAGCTTCAAGCTGAGATTTAAATGAAGTAACTTGAGTGCCAATTTCAGTCTTCCAAGAAGTAAGAGAATCTAATTCTTCCTTAACTTTATTCCACTTCTCACTGATAATACTCTCAGCAATCTTCTCAATATCTTCAGTTAAAAGTTCTTGAGAACTGCCGCCCGCTCCAGAAGGAGGTGCTGGAATTAAAGAATCTCCACCAACAGGAGGAGAAGGAGTTAAACTTGTCTGAGGACCAAAACTCGGAGGAGCAGGTGTACTCATTGGACTTGGAGCTGCCGGAGCACTATCCAAACTCGGAGGCGCAGGAGTATCGGCTACTTGAGCAGAAGGATTAAATGAAGGAGGTTTAGGAAGTTCAGGTAAATCTCCACCCTTTTTTTCATCTTTCTTTCCAAAAATATCAACGATTATCTTTCACCTTCGGACTTTTTACCCTTAGATATATCCAGAGGGTTCCAGAAATTTATATATCTTTCCAAAACTTGGACGTCTTGTTTAGTCGCAAAATTGCTCAATTGTGCATTCAAACGCACTATTTCATTTTTCAAGTCAGTAATCTGAGAGTTAAAATCCTTAGTCTTCGTATTGAGTTCAGACAAACCTGAAGTTGAAGATTTATGTTTATCAACCAAATTATTCTCAATTAAATCAATTTGATCACGCAAATCTCTCATTCGATCTTCAATAAGTCCAACTCGCCTATTCAGTTTAGCGATTTCTCCAAGAACATTTCCAGAGGCTTCTTGAGACACCTTTTGAGGCATTTGAAAGGGTTTCGGTTCCATGATAAAGTATATATTATAAGTCGAGTTTATATTTAAGTATATCCACCATGGCTTCCAAAAATCCTTATCGAATTGTAGAAGAACCAGGTCAGAGAATTCTTGA
>CAZYQG010000034.1:0-2373 GCA_964649785.1 Candidatus Woesearchaeota archaeon
TTTGGGTGATAATTGAGGTTTTTAAAAGTTGTGATTAAGGAGTGAATATTATTTGTACATTTTTTCCTAAACACTTCAAATCGGTTGTTGCTACTACTCTTGTTGTATCTTCTACGCCTTCTTCTGTTGAAATAATGGTTTCTTGTTCATTTTCTACAGATTCGAATCCTTCTGGCGTTCCTGAAGTCCAACTTCTGACTGATTCAAAACGGTCGAAGAATTCTGTTGGGAAATCTACTGAATAAATTGGTTTGAGTTTGTATACGTATCCGTCTTTGCTGACAATCTCTAAATAGTCTATGAACTCTTCAGGTTCATACAGTGATACGTTTGCTACAGGATCATAACCGTAAGCATTATTGTAAACTATTTTCTGAGGTCCGCCTTTAATTATTTTATTTTCATAATCAAATTCACTTTGGAAAAATAGATTTGTGTATAATGCGTATTCATCCTCTAAAGAGGTTTTCTTTATTGGTGGAAATGCTGCCATATAAACTACTAAGTTGTCTTTGAATATTTGTTCAAAATATGTTTTGATTTCTTCTGCTTCTGGAAGCGGTTCATCCATCCAATTTGAACCAGTTAAGTGCATGGCGTTACATATTGAAATCTCTGCCGAGTCTCCGATATAGTTGTTAATTGTTTGTCCTAGTGCGAAGGTTTCAAATATATCTGCTTGAGTTTGACCGATGGTGACTTCTTTTGTTACTCCTCCTTCATTCCACATTAAAACTGCGCCAAGTGAAACTAGCATTACTACTGCAGTTATGATTAGCATCTGTCCTTTTCTCATTAGTAGTTCAACCTCATTTCAATAAATCTCGTACAACTTTCATCCTCTTCTTCGTCGATATATTTATTTATGTCACATTCGATCGGAATCGGATAATTGCATGCTTCGAATTTTGCTATATCGCTAAATTGGAGTCGGTCATCTGTTCTTTCTGAGCTTGCTTCTGCGTCTTTACTCATTTCCTCTTTATCGCAAGCTCCACGGAAATCTTTACATGTTCCAAACAACGTTAGACTGAATCTTGAATCTGGGAGCATAATTTGGAGTTTATCTCTAATTGTTTCTAGCTTTTCTTGTGAATTAATATGTTCAGATAGTTGAGTTGATGTTTTCCCTTCAAGGAATTGGTTTGACTGCATTATTGTATTGAGCGTTATGTAGCAATTTGATTCTGTGTTTTCTGCATAGACTATTGCATTCGCTTCTAGCCTTGCTTGCTCGGCGAAATAATAACTGCTTGCAACTATCAGCAATATTAGCACGGCTCCGATGAACAATTCTACCATGAAATTTATCTGTCCTTTCTTTAAGCTATGCATATTTCAAATACTCCCAATCCTGTTGCTGAACCTTTTACTCCAATTAGGAATTCTCCTTTTCTACTGGTTGCTGCACAAGTATTTGTTCCGTAGCCTTCCGGATTTCCTAAAGATGTTCTGGTTCCATCAGAAGATATTTCTGATAATTTTATTTTGTATAGTTTTTTGTCAAATCCTTTGAGACACTCTTCTATTTTAGAATCGGTTACTTTGCTCTTTATTATATTTCCAATCTTAACGAAATTAACATTGTAATCTCCTTCGCCGTCGTTGAGTGTGACTATTTGCCGTTCTCCAATACAATTATCTGAAGACAATACTCTGTTGCTGATTACTCCGAAGTCGAGATTTGCAAGCTGTAAATCTTTGTTTAGTTCAGCATTTATCAAATATGATTTTACTGATAGAATTCCAATCATAATAAATACCACTGCAAAGAACAGGTACAATATTGTTTCTGCCTGGCTTGTTCCTCGTTTTGATTTCATAGTGCTTTATCCACCACAATTACATATTCATCCTTGTCTTCATCATATTCTTTGCTGATAGTTAGTAATAATGGATCCTCCATATAGTATTCTTTAGTTGTATTAATTAGTCTTCCTGAATCTGAGACGAATGAAAATACTGTTGATGAATCTGCAGGGAAGGTTAAATATAGTGCCAGTGCGCCCATGGACACTGGTGAACCCCAGTTGGCAACCGCTGCGCCCAGCCCCACCATAAATAAGTTTCCACTCCAACCCTCATAAGGAAGGCCTTCAGTATAAAAGTTGTCAGAATTTGCCCAAGCACCAAGTATTGCTGCCTCCATTCCCATTATACATCCGCTTCCCCAGCTTGGTTCAACAAATCCCATTGTTACACAGGCTGCAAAAGGCACACCTACTGTTGTAGCATACGGGTGATTGGCTAATGCGTCTCCGAGCGTGTCTCTAATTACTTCTCCGTCTTGATTCAAATAAACATTGTGCGCATCGTAACACTCATCGTCGTTGTTTGTTATTTTGCTGTAAGTTCGTATTCTGTCTGAATTGT
>CAZYQG010000034.1:2417-3192 GCA_964649785.1 Candidatus Woesearchaeota archaeon
CTCCAACATAAGGTATATCTATATCTGCATCAATTGCATATCTTTCGCTGTGGCAATTTGGTTTTTCAACATGTATATCTGTATTTCCAGTATGGAATTCAAATGTTCCAAATTTGTCTTCAATTTGCTGTGTTGCGGCGTGAGAATTAACAATGGATCTATGGATGGGCCAAAATGTTAAGAATCCTTCACCTACACTTAGCGCTGCAAAAGCTACTCTTCTAACTACTGCAGTTACTCCTGTCCAGTCTGCCTTTTCCACAGCGGCAGTTGCTTTAAATGCAGCAGTTGAACCTACCCAAGTGACAATTCTTGTTCCCATTTTTTTTGCTGCTTTCTTTGTTACTCCTCTCATACTTTTGACAACTTTATTGTTCCATGCAAATCTTCCTACCGAACTAACTTTTTTTCCAAGAAAGTCAACAATATTGGCAGGTCTTAATAAATGTACAAGTTTTCTGAACCTTTTCCAATTCTTTGGATTAAGTTTTGCGATTTTGCCTTTCACTGGAGTGTTAAGCGTTGCTTTGAGAGCTTTTTTCTTGGCTATTTTCTTGTTAGACTTGGATATTGCATCATCATAGACTGAAGGTCCTTGTTTTTTCAGAATATCGTCCACGTCGGCGTGAGATACGAATTGTCCACCAGCATATTTACCTCCGCAACAACCACCGTCCTTGGCTCTATATTGCCACTTTCCCGTTGCGGGATTTACTTCTCGAACCAAATTATTTTTTGGTAGTGCTTTCTTTGACACAATCATTGAATCCACATC
>CAZYQG010000034.1:3202-4382 GCA_964649785.1 Candidatus Woesearchaeota archaeon
CGAATGCTCTGCCCACAGATTTTCCTCCACAACATCCGCCCGCTGCGGCCTGATATCTTCCTGCTTTTTCATTGTAGACTACTCCTTCTTCTCGGAGTATTGATGCTGATGCTTTTTGCGCCGCTTTTCTTTGTGCGTTAAGAAATACATCAGTATTTCGCATATCGTACAGTACTGCAACTGTTGCTACTTCTTCTACAGATATTTCACCGTATATGCTCTTGAGTATTTGAGACTGCATTAAATCTTGAGGAAAGGGGTGAACTCTTATGTTCTGGTCTTTGGCATTTACTAGAATTGTTCCGTATGCGGGAAAACCTGCGATTGTCATTGGAGTGTTTGCATAGATTGTTATTTCATTTGGAGCTGATGCTGCAATATCCATGTATGATGCAATTTCTCTTGCTGCAACATCTGGATCTCCCATTACCATATCTCGCACAATATCATCAAAAGTTGAGTATACTGCAAATACTGAAATTGATGTTGCGAGTATAATTCCGACTATCAAAACTAAGTTTGTGCTCTGTCCTCGCTTATTTATTTTCATGATGCTTGATATTGACTAACTGGATTATCACAAGTTACGGAAAGGAATCCTTTTGGATACATTGCGAAATTGGCGGTATTTGGTATTATTAATGGTTGCATTCCTATAAATATTAGATTGAAATCATAAATGTTACATACACAAAAAGTTTTATCAATTTCTCTATCAAATATTGGGTTTATAGATAATCCTGTCTCGCCGTGTTTACATTGCGGAGATTCTGACTCGCAAAAAATTCGGCCATTCATATCCAAAGGTATGCTGTCAACTAGCTTTGCGTCATCAAGAGGTTTTCCTTCCTTATCGAATTCTTGTGAATATAACTCCAACAAGTTTTCGGTTGCGTTGAGTTGGTAATTTCTTGATAATTGAAGTTCTGCTGAAGCACATCGATCAAGAGCCTCGGCAGAGTCAATTGCTGTTGCAATTTGACGCATTGATGTTACTGCGAGAGCTTCGTCATCAACAAGATTTAGCGTTGTTGAAAATATATTTGCGCCAACTATTAAAATAAAAATTGCGCCTATTATGCTAAAAACGATGGTGAGTAGTACATCTCCTTTTTTCATTCGAATATTTTTTCTACGCTTTCAGTTGCTCCTTCTGAGACTCCTGATTCGAGTCCGCCTA
>CAZYQG010000035.1:0-4301 GCA_964649785.1 Candidatus Woesearchaeota archaeon
TCCGGTGTTCCGGTTCCGGAGTTCCGGTGTTCCGGTTCCGGAGTTCCGGCGTTCCGGTGTTCCGGTTCCGGTGTTCCGGTCCGGAGTTCCGGAGTTCCGGGAGGGGAGATAGAACGCGTGCGCCGCCCCGCGCGCGAGCGGGACCCCATGGAAGCCGGAGGTCTGGCACGGAGCTAAATGCGCCCCGCGCAACCAGGGCCCCCCCGAGGACCCACTGAGTATGGATCAGCCCCGGCATGTCCATCGACACCGATGACTGGACGTGATATGCCACCCATGAGGCGAGGACAGCTCCGTAGAACAGCCTGCTAGAACCGACAGACTGCCTTACCGCCTGTACACCGAAAGAAAGCACAACAGCTGTGAGCATCAGATAGGAAAGAAGAAGGAATACTCCTCCACCACTGAGAAGTCCCAGCGGAACACTGTGGGGAGAGTCAGAAACAACCGTCTCCCACTCAACGGCATGGTCAAGAGGTCTGTGGGCAGTGAAATGAGATACATAGGTTTCGAGACCCGTTCCGATGATCGGGCTAGATCTGAAGATGGATACGGCGGTCTGCCAAAATGCCGTGCGTTGGTCAAGCCCGCTTACCAGCTCGTCCACCAGTTTCCCGCCAAGCCGAGCGACCACGACAAGCAGACCGGTCGCTGCTAGCAGTGCGCCTAAGACAACGCCCCTCCGACTGGGCATGGCGATTCCTCCGTCACCGGGAGGTAGGTTCACCTGATCCCACCTGTATCCCACCACTGCACTTCCCGCGACACTGGCCAACACACCTAGAGACACACCGAGGCTCGGCGTGTTAGCCAGTGGCACGACTGCAACGACTCCGGCAACCGGAGTTGCAATCACTGCAGCACCCAACCGTCCGCCTTGTCGCAGGAGGACCCAGTAGCCGAGAACGGTCAACGCCATGAGGGCCGACACGTCGCCCTGAAATGAGCCCAGATGAGCCAGAGCAATTGCCGCTGCACCAACTAGAGCACCTGCCGATCCCCTGCCAACGGCCGAGAACTCGGACCCGAACGCCATCCAGACCACAATCGGCAGCGTGAGCCCGATATAGCCAGCCGAGAAGTTCGGGTTGCCGAGAGTTGAGAACACCGGGTTCACGTACAACTCGCCCTGACCCCAGACAAACGGGTCCAAACCAGCGGACTGGACGATCGCGTAGAGCACCACCAGACCGTGGGCAACTACAAGGGAGTAGATAACAGGCGCAACTGACCGGCGCTTACCCAGCCGGTAGACGACGTGGAGGACCAGTAAGCACCCGCCGTAGGTGAGGGCACCCGCCCCCCTGACAGAAAGGCCGGTGGCGGCCACCCAGGGCTGTGCTGACAAGACCGTGGAAAGTAGCAACGTCCCGAGGAATGCCGCAGACGCGACCGTAAGACTCGTTGGCCCCCTGTCCAGCCGGCCCGTAACTAAGGTCCGGTAGGCCCCGACCAGGGTGATTGCCAGCAACGCAACCCACAGAAGTGTCAACTGGGGAATGTCGAAGGTGGAAAAGGATGTCCGTAGGAAGACCGTTGGAGTGCCGACGACGAGCACGATGAGAAGCCACAAGAGCAGGCGGTCGCCGGGCGCTGTGGAGATTACGGGCCTTTGCGGTCCCTGAGATGGGGTCTGTGACATCCCAGCCATGCTTATGACAACGCCAGTGCCCTGACGAGGAAGGCGGCCATCTCACCTCGTACAACGGCCCTATCAGGGCAGAACCCACTTCCGCTACAACCATCGGTGATTCCAGCACCAACTAGGGCCTCGATATCGGGCTCAAAGAACGACCCGTCATCATCGCCGAAGGTGTCGCCGGAACTGGCACTAATGGCGAACCCGCGAACGATAAAGGCCGCCATTTCGGCACGGGTCACAGACCTGTCCGGACAGAAGTCGGAAGGGGTGCACCCTGTCGTGATTCCGGCAGCAACCAGGGCTTCGATGTCAGCCTCGAAATTCGAGCCATTGTCATCACCAAAGGTATCTCCGGCCGCGGGCGGAAGGTCTAGGCCACGTACCAGGAAGGCGGCCATTTCTCCGCGGGTGACCGGATCCTGCGGACAAAAGGTGCCCGGTGCGCATCCGAAGGTAATACCCATCTCTGACAAGCCCAGGACCTCCCCTGCGAACTGATGGTCCGGTTGCACGTCGAAAAAGCGTGGGGTGACGGTGACGTCAAAGGTAGTTGACCTGAGACCCAACATTGAACGCACCTCAACCGCCGAAACCAGATCCGCAATCGGCCGGCCATCCCTGATACCAGAGATTCGCAGTGTGGATGCACTTCCTGAGGTGTTTCGGCTGGCAACGACCACGTTGTTGACCCATGAGAACCCGAATACGGATGACATTGTCGCCTGACCGACACCTGCCCCCCATGTGGCGTGCGGATTTGATGCCGAGTCCGAAAAAGCAGCGCTGTCGTCTACCGAGACCAGATATGGATGGCCTGTTTCTCCGAAGGCATCACGGAATGTTTCGGTCCAGCCACCTGAGGACGAGCTGAACTCACCCAGGGCAACTGATCCCTGCCAGCCCATCACCTGCTGGGCAGTGGCCTCAACGGCCGAGACCCAGTTGGGGTGTCTTGACTCACCTGTGTGTCCCTGGAATATCTGGTCAGGGGACCTGTCGTAGAGGTTGCAATGGCACTCTTGGCGTCGCTCAAGGTCAAACGTCGGCTCCGCACCTCTATTGAGCGCGTTCCATAGTGCATTGGAACGCGATACCACCGCCTGGGCCCTGAGCGTGTCAGCTGCCCAGTCGTCTGGTACGGGCGCAAGACCGCGCAGATAAGCCTCAATTCCGATCTCGAGCACCGTGTGCACCTGAGAACCAGTTGGAGCTTTGCGGAACCTGATCGTGCCATCCCGGTACGACCGGGCCTTGAACGGAAGTGCTATCACCGCTGACGCGCTCACCGGGTTGACCGACGCGGCACAGTCCGTCGAAGTCGCCTCTACCGACCAGCCACCACCTGTCCCCTGCAGCATGAAGACACACCCGCCAGTTCCGTCCGGTCCGTACCTCCATGATTCGCCAACCTCAGCAGTGGCAATGCAACCGGCTGCACCGTCAAAGCAGAGACGAGCCGTGCCTGCCTCAATGCTGAACGTGACAACCGAACTGTCCTGCAGTAGGCCGACCCACAGGGGATCGGAATCACTTGCGAGAAAGGTACCGACCGCCACCGTTGATGGTGGTCCGATGCTTACACCAGTGAAGTACCTATTGACAATCTCCTGCCAAGTGGCGCCATCGGCACCCATTGCCTTGGCTCCGTACTGGCTGAGGCCAACACCGTGGCCCCAACCGCTGCCGCTGAAGGAGATGTCTGGTGCTGCGCCGACAGCACCAGTTGGGGCCAGAAGGGCTAGCGCAACTCCGATTCCCACGAGGCGGAGTGTCCACGAGCGCATGGTGCGCATCGTAGGTGTGTAGAGCGGTCGTCTAAGGGTTCTGCAGGTAGGCCAGTCGTTTGGCCTCGAGACGGCCCTTGGCTATGGAGTCAAGGATAAGCCCTGCGGCCCCCGACAGCAGACCCATCAGAACCAGGCCCGTCGCTAGGACCGCTGTGGGAAGCCGTGGCACCAGACCGGTCTGGGCGAAGGTGACCGCAAGGGGCACCCCCAGCGCCAGCGCCACCGTAAACAACGCCCCGGCAATCGCTCCGAAGAACGCCAACGGCCTGTTCTCCTTGAGGAGCACCAGCATGGCACGCAGGATGTTGGTGCCGTCGGCCACGGTTCGCAGCTTGCTCGCAGAGCCGTCGGAGCGGCGCCCGTAGGAGACCTCGACCTCGCCCACGGGGAGCCGCAGCTGCGAGGCGTGGACAGACATCTCGGTCTCGATCTCGAAACCGGACGACACCGCCGGGAAGCTCTTGACGAACCGCCGGGAAAACGCCCGGTAGCCGGAGAGGATGTCGGTGAAGCCCGTACCAAACAGCGCCCGGTACAAGCGGTTGAACATGCGGTTGCCCATGGCGTGTCCGGCACGCCCGGCATCAGAACGGACGCCGGCCCGCGTACCGACAACCATGTCCAGCCCGTCAGAGACGAGGCGCTTGACGAGCACGGCGGCCTGGGCGGGGTCGTAGGTGCCGTCGCCGTCGGCCATTACGTAGACGTCGGCGTCGACCTCGGCGAACATGCGCCGCACCACGCCGCCCTTGCCGGGGACGGCCTCGGTACGCACAACGGCTCCGGCCTCGGCGGCACGGACAGCGGTGGCGTCACCTGAGCCGTTGTCGTAGACGTACACCACACACCCGGGCAGCGAGGCTGTAAAGCCC
>CAZYQG010000036.1:0-4181 GCA_964649785.1 Candidatus Woesearchaeota archaeon
AATGAAATGCTGGAAGATCAAGTACTCAGGCGAATGAATATACTCTTGGGTGAAAATACTAATAAAAATCATTATATTTATTCTAAACTTAGAAAAATTAGTAGACAGATCACCAATCTAGAAGATGATTTTAAAATTTTGATTAAACCAGGCAGTGAAGATATTGAACAATATCGAACTGAAAGTGGAGATTTAGTTTTTACTCAAGGAGCTGCAGAGTGGACACTGATTGGTGTTGACAATTCAGATGTAGATTTAATGACTGCAGAGGATTTTTCAACTTCCGCTCTTTTTGTAAGAAAATACAAAGATGGGTTTTCATTAGGGGCAAATGTAGATATTCCGTTTGATTCACAAGACCTTGACCAATTTTATCACAATAATAGTTTTGATCTACCTTTTTCAGTAGAATATGTTATTTTAGCAGCTGAAGAAAATTTTTAACTATGTTTTTCTTCTCTTCCTCGAAAACTTGAACCTTTCATATTAATAATTGGTTTTAGATGTTTGATAATTTTTACACTGTCTTTTTGTGCATCCATAACTTCAGAAATATTTTTGTAAGCTGCCGGAGCTTCGTCCAAAGTTCCTTCATCAATTGTTCCTACAATTCCTTTCATGGATTTTTTGAATTGACTCATTGAGATATTTTTCTTGGCTGCCGTCCTAGATAGCAATCTTCCAGCTCCGTGAGAAGAACTGTATAAGAAGTTAGGATTTCCCAAACCTTCAACTAGAAAGGAACCGTCTCTCATATTTGCCGGAATAACTCCCCGTTCATTTTTCTTTGCAGGAGTTGCGCCTTTTCTATGAATGTAATTCTTTCCAGAAGGTACTGCATGGTTATGATTCTTGTTAACCCAGATTTCGTATTTCAATTCCGTTCCAAGAACTTTTTCTAAAGCGGAAATTGTTTTGTAAATCATTTCTTTTCGATTTAATAGTGCAAATTCCAAACCAAAGTTTAACACATTAAGATATTCTTTTCCAAGTTTTGATGCAATTTTAATTGGAAATGTCGCTTCATATCCTTTCTCTTTCTTTGCAACTTTTTTCATATATTTTTGTGCAACTTTGTAACCAACTCCTCTTGATCCAGAGTGAACTACGATCCAAGTTTCTTTTCCATTTTCGCAAATTTCTAAAAAGTGATTTCCTGAACCAAGCGTACCCAAATGAGAAAGAGATTTATTTTTGATAAACTTGTAAACTTCTTTGTCGTGAGGACCTGATTGGAATTTTTCAAGAAGTTTTTTGAATTCTTTCTTTGTTTTTTCAGTAACTCTTTTTGGATGGATTAATTTTCCTTTACCCATTGGAATCCATTCCATAACTTCTTTGTAAATTTGTTTTGAATTTTTCTTTACGTCAGATAAAATATTAGTTTTAATTCTAACTGCAGTCATTCCACAACCAATATCATAACCGACCCATGCTGGGACAACATAATTTTTTGTTAAGAAAACTGATCCAATTGGAGCAACATAACCTAAATGTGCATCAGGCATTAGTGCCGCCTTAATAACAAAATCTTGATTAGCGCCTTCTTCAAATTGTTCTTTAGTTTTTTCATCCAAGTGAATTGCGTGGTTGTAATTCATACTGAAAAGTATATTTAGTTTGTTTTAAGACTTTCTTTTGATTATAATGCAAAAAGGTTACCAATCAGGAATCCTGCTAATGCTGCAAGTCCACCAATTAATGCCATCTCGATTCCAGAACTTAACGGACTCTTTTTTACATTAGTTCCCTTGTAAGCTCCAAGAGCAAATAACCCAATTAAAGTTATACAAATTGCTGGAATTATTCCTGCTGCGCTTTCCCAAATCAAGAATGCACTTAGCGGTATTGCTGCTCCAATTATTACTGAAATTCCCATAATTACTGCAGCATTGATCGGATGTTTGTGTGATGGAAGTCTTGCACTTTTTCTTGAACTTAAATACTCACTTTCGCTTTTTACTGAGAGGTATGTTCCTGCTGACATTGAAATCATTTGAGCAAACATTGTTGCAATTCCTGCTAGAATTATATATGAGTTTGGTGCCGCTGCTTGAGCCATTCCAACAACAACACCGAGATTACCTATTGCTCCGTCTTCGACTCCGAAAATAATTTGTCTAAGATTATCAAGAAGATTTTGTTTTGGCATAAATTAATTATAGTTTGTATAATATAAATATAGCGACAATTTCCCAATGTTTTAAACTTTTGCTATCACAGTACAATATGTCCGATATTCCAATTACTGTGATTGGTGGAGGAGTTATTGGCTGCGCAATAGCTTATGAATTATCAAGAAATTATGAAGTTTTGTTAATTGAGAAAAGTCAAATCCCTGGAGAGAATCAGTCTTCTAGAAATTCAGGAGTAATTCATGCAGGAATTTATTATGCACCTGATTCTTTGAAAGCCAAATTGTGCGTTGAAGGAAATAAATTACTTTATGATTTTTGTGAAGAAAATGAAGTTCCTTATTCTAAAACTGGAAAATTAATTGTTGCAACAAATTATGAAGAAGAGAAATGTTTGGAAAGTCTTTTGGAACGAGCGAATGAAAACGGAGTTCCAGGTGTTGAGTTGGTTGATGTGTTAGAATACGAACCAAATGTTCGCGCTAATTCAGCATTGTATGTCCCAACTTCAGGAGTTGTTGATTCAGCTTCACTTGTTAGTAAACTTAGAGAGTTGTCTACAAATACAGACTTTCTTGATAAGTCCAAAGTGGTTTGGATTAATGGGAATAAAATTACTTTGGAGTCCGGAGAAACTTTTGAAACTGATTTAATAATTAATGCAGCAGGTTTGTATGCTGAAGATATTGCAAAGTTGGCAAATTCTCAGAAGGAGTATAACTTGACCGCATTTCGAGGAGAGGCAGCCAAATTCTACACGCGAGAAGGTACTAATGTTTCAATGAATATTTATCCCGTTCCCCGAGACATTGTAGAAAACGGAGAATCATTTCAAACGTTAGGAGTACATCTAACTCCAACTCTTGATTTAGAAGGAGAATTAAGTAACACAGTTACTATTGGACCGGCTTATGTTGGTGGAGTTAAAAGAGAAGATTATTCGCATAAATCAAATGAGCAACAATTCTTAGATGCAGTGTTACCCTTCTTTCCAAATATAACTTTGGAAGATATTAGTTTACATCAAACAGGTATTCAAATGAAAAGTCCAGATCATGATTTTATTATTGAACGAGACAATAATGTGATTAATTTAATTGGAATTGATTCTCCGGGATTAACTGCGTCTTTGGCTATTGCAAAACATGTCAAGAGATTAATCTAATTTTTCAAGTTGTTCATATGCACGATCTAGCAGGTCCAGATATCTTCCTTCTCGCTCAACCATCGCAAGTGCTGGACCAATAAACTTTTCCAATCCAGAAATATCTTTTTCAACTGAATTATATTCAAAATCATTCACCCAATTAGTTAGATTATAATCTTCCAGACGGGAAAGATTTTCACCAACCAAAACTCCTGCTCCAATTAATAATCCTGGAATTTTTCCAGGTTCTATTGTAAACATATAAGGTCTGTCTTTAATTTCCATATGCCTTGAGACTGTTTGTGATTATTAAATATTGTGAAACAATTAAAGAGGAATAGAAAAATCTTCTTTCTCGGTAGCCATTACAAACATGGTTGTTGCTTTGTCTACTCCCTTTACTGTTCGTAGTTTATCAATAACAAACGAGCTAATTTCATCATTATTTTTCCCTCTAACTTTTACTAACATATCAAATGCTCCCGAAATGACATGAATTTCTTGCACTTCTGGAAATCTTCCAATAATCTCTGCTGAGTCTCTTTGGGAAAGAACTTTACTGGTTGTATTTCTATAATCAAAAGTCACAAAAATAAATGCTAAAATTGGTTTGCCTACTTTTTCTGGAGACAATTTTGCTTGTATTTTTTCTATTGTTTTATCAGACATTAATTTTTTTATTCGATGATGCACTGTTGAAATTGGAATATTTAGTTTTCTAGCTAACTTTGAAGAGTTTTGAGTTGCATCTTTCTGTAATTCGGTCAATATCTTCTTATCAATCGTATCCATAGTTTATTGTAAAATTTACAATATTTAAAGGTTTTCATTGTTAAATATTGTTAAAATTGTAATATTTCTTGGAATAAGTATATAAACTCCTCCCAGTAACTGTGTTG
>CAZYQG010000037.1:0-4107 GCA_964649785.1 Candidatus Woesearchaeota archaeon
TTTCTAACTTACATGCTCATGTAACTGAAAGAATATTTCTGAGAATGTTGCTTTCTGGTTCAACATTATTTGGAGTTATTTTCGCATCACTGGTCGTAGTATCGCAAACACTTCACTACTCTTTGCTAGCATTTATCGCAGGAGCATTACTCTACAATGTAATGGTTGAAGTCGTGCCAAAAGAAAAAGAAGGAGATATTCTATTCTTCATATTCGGTTCAATCTCATATATAATTTTGATTTTCCTACTTGGTGGATTCTAGATTCGAAAAAGTAATTTAAGCACTCCGTATATGGCCGGAGTATGAATTAAATAAATCAACAAAGAATTGCGACTAAACCAATTCAGTAAACCGAAATTCATAAATTCCAAACTTTTAGCACGACGATAATAAACTTTTCCCAATAACATACCTAACAAGACAACGCCGATCCAAGGAAATATTGGAAAATAATCAAATGCACTAAACGTAGACGCTTTTAACCCAACCCAAAACAAATACTCGCTTTCAACAATCAAACTCTTAAACCAAAAACCAAGAGCAATAGAAAATATTGATAAAAGGGCTAACGGATAAACTCTAAGTCGAACTATTAACGGAGACAGTAATAAACTGAATGCAATAAAATGGAGAACTCCGAAATAAATAGCAGATTCTGAGAACGTCAAAAACGTAACTAAACTAATTCCTAATGCTACAAAAAACAGCATCCTTCCGCGATACACATTACGAAAATTGGATTTCCTAGTATCATAACTCAAAACAATTGAAATTCCTACCAGTAGTAAAAAAGTTATAGCGATTGAACGAGCAAAGATATACCATGCACCATTAAAAATATCTACAGAATATATTCCGAAAAACCTGAGCTGAAAAAATATATGATATATTATCATTAAAATAATTGCACTCCCGCGAAAAAAGTCCAATTCAGAAAACCGACTCATATAAATATATTATAAGAGCGTTTTATAAATATAGTATAATTTGTAAACTCACTTTCTAAGAAACTATTTTATGAACTACTGCGCCACTTGCAAGCAATCCAAGACCATTCTAAATTACAAACATTGGTAATTGTAAAAGTAAGAACAATGAAGATACCAAACCTAATACTGCTGGAACTGGAACTTTTCCAATTGCAAACGGAACTCTGAAACCTTTAGTGTAAGGTTTTCGTTCGTTAGTTCTCATAAAAATTAATGATCCGTTAATTAAAATAAATGTAGCAAAAACTGCAAAGTTTGTAATCTCTGCGACCGTTCCAATCTTTCCGATCAGGCTAAAACAAATCGCAACTGCGGCCGTAAACATAACTGCAATATGAGGTGTCTTTCTCCATGAAGAAACTTTGGATAATTTGTTTAATTTCTTGTAGTTCTTACTAATTCCATATATTTGTCTTGAAGCTCCAATTAAAATTATAAGAATAGTATTTCCAGTCGAAAATAATGCAATAATTGACAATGCTAAGAAAGCATAAGCTCCTAGTGCAACCGCAGCAACATCAGCAAGTGGTGCAGTTGAAGTAGCAAGTTTATCCCAGCTTAATATACTGACTGCAGAAATTGCAACTAATATGTAAATAACTGTAGAGATTAAGATTGAAAGTAGTATTGCTCGAGGAACAGTTTTCTTTGGAGTTCTTGTTTCCTCTGCCAACTTTACTATTGTTTCAAATCCAATAAATGCAAAAAATACCAACGCCGCAGCAGAAATAACTCCTTCAAATCCATTCGGCATATCCATATAATTTATTGAACCAATTTTTCCAAGTCCAATATAAATTATGAATAAAAGTCCAAAAGTTTCAAGTAATGTAAACAAAATATTCAACCACGCTGCCTGCTTAATTCCCCAGTAACTAATAAATGAAAAAAGAATAATTGTTGCTACAGCAATTGCTATAATTCCAAAATTTAAAGATGAAAATAATCTGGCAAAATATCCTGCAAAACCTAACGCTACGGCGGCTGCAGAAATTAACAAAGTAAATACCATCATCCATCCAACAATAAATCCCCATCTTTCTGAAACCGTTCTCTTAACATAATCATATTCTCCCGAGTCATCAGAAAATCTGGAACTGAATTCAGCATAACTTAATCCAGTAAAAATTGCTACAATTGATGCAATAGCAAAACTCAACCAAACTGAGTTTCCGGCAATCCCTGCTGCAGCGCCAATCAAAACATAAATTCCAGCGCCGAGAATAATTCCAACACCCATTAGCGTTGTTTCAAATAAACCAAGTTCTCTTTTCAATGCTGACATAAATTAACATCACTTCGAGAGAATATAAATCTTTATGCGACTTTCAAACCGTCAATTCTGACCGTAGGAAGCTCAACTGCAGTTGGAACTGCCGGATTAAGTATTCGCTCTTTTGTATTGGAGCTGTCTGAAAATCCTGACAAAATTTTCAGCATATCGTCAGAAATCTTAACTTGTCTAACTGAACCAATCACATGACCTTTGTCAATAACAAATGCAGCATCTTTTGATTTTAAATCTAATTTACCTTTAGTTCGCTTTGTATTCCTAAAATTAGTAATCAATAAACCTTTATCAATTCCGGAAATAATTTTAGCTCGGGAACGCTTTCCAATCGGTACAACAAAATTCAAAGGATTATGTACTACATTTTTCAAAACTCCCGAAGAAATTATTTCAGTTGCTCGAGTTGGATGACCGTATCCATCAAATGAGGCGGAACCCATTCCTCCTCGGAGATTTCCGACATCATACATTGTCAAACCCTCACTTCCAACGGATTTACCAACGCGTCGTTTCAAGAACTTCTGAGCATGACCAAATTCATTAATAATATACGAAAATGCAAGAGGATCAAGAACTAACGAATATTCACCTGGTTTGAATTTCTCAGGACCAACTGATTGTTTAGCAAGATCCAAGATCTCACCAATCTTCTGCCTATAATTAAAGTCTTCTAAATTTGATGAGGATATAACTTTAGTGGCTGAAGCACCATTAACAAATGCCCGCATAGACATACTTAATTTGGACGTATCATACTCAAAGTCTGTCCCTCCTGAGGTTACAAGTCTAATATTTGAGGCGCCGTGAGTAAAAGCTCCATCAATCTTGTCAGCACCACGCTGGAAGGCTAAATCAATCGCATCATTCAATAGAATAGTTCCATCAAAATCATTTAACTTAGAATCATGTCGATTACTAACTTTTCTATACATTCGAGATTCTAAAACACGATTAATATTTGGATCCTTCTTCAATCCTCGTATAAGGGTTTTGATTTGAGAATCCAAATCACCTTTGAGATTAAAATCTAGAATCTTAATTTTCGCTCCACGACTATAAACTGCTCGTAAAGAATCTCGAGAACTTCTTCGTGAATTAACCTTAGTATCTTTGAATTTAAGAGTAACATCCTTTCCAGCTTCTGAAATTAGAGCAAAGTCTCCCTTTTGCTTGGAAAGTTTTCCAGCAATATAATCTTGAGACTCATGAAAAGACATACATTGCGTGTGGAGTAAAATATATATAAGTTCCCATTGCTGAGTGAGAACAAAATTATTTATTAAATCATACACATTACTCATATGCTCAACTTAACTATACGTGGTAATATTCGACCGGAGTTCGTAAAGGCGGCATTGTTTGATATATATCTGAAATGGAGGATTCCTGGAAATATTGAAGAACTCTTAGTTATTGATAATCCTAAATATTTCAAAGAAATCGAAAAAAGAATTCCAGCAAAGTTGAGAAAAGAATTTAGAGAAACTTATTTTGAGGATCCGACTTCAATGTCCATTACTGCAGGAAAATTTGACTTAATAATTATAAGTATAAGTTCAACAACTGAAAAATATCTAAGAACAAATTCCAAAGCATTGCAAGGCGTTATGTCTCATGAGTTAATGCATGTAGTTCAGCGACGAAGAGGACTAGATCGAAAGGTTCGATCAGATGCCATTCGTGCATACAAAGAATTTGTACCAAAGGTAAAAAAATTGTATATGCATATGGACAAGGCACATGTTGATCAAATCTTTGCAGAGGTCGGTAGACAAGCAAATTTTGTATTGAAAGACCTCTACGCAAATGATGAAAAAAAAAACTT
>CAZYQG010000038.1:0-4043 GCA_964649785.1 Candidatus Woesearchaeota archaeon
ATTAATAATAGCAATCAATGTTTATAATCATTTATAATTTACGCAAAATACCACTAACTTTCTCAGCAGAAACAGTTGCTTTCTTTCCTTTGATGTCTTTGATCAAAGCCAACGCTGCTTTTGTTTCATTGAGCATCTTTGAATTTGTTCTTAAAACTCCACTTTGGTTCTTTGTGTTGTACTTCATGAACTGAATGCCGGCTTTTGCTACACCCAATTCACCCAAGAATCTTTTGCAGCCAGACAATATTGCAATCTGAGCATCCTTTGCAGAAAGAGTTTGTTTTGATGATATCTTGAATTGCACATAACGCGGATTCTCTTTCAACGTAGGTAAAATAGGTTTCATAATAAATCAATTAGTTAAGAGTTAATAATTATTTCTTTTTCTTTTTTGTCTTGGTTGTTTTGGCTAAGAGCGTCATTCGTTTTTGTTTTTGAGATAACTCTGTAATATTATCGTTGGCATTTTTAACCATTTTAATTCCACGATCAATTGTTTCAGTTTTATCTGCAATATCTTTAATAATTTCAGTTAGTTGACGAACCATTGCTTCATATTCCATTTCATTACCAGATTCTAATTTTCGTTGATATTGTTCATCTAAGTGCCATACAAAGAATATAACATTATCATAATCAGAAATTATTATTCCATATTTTTGCGCTTCAGAAATCAATTCGGGCACCATTTCAATAATTGATCTGGGAAGAGCAAGTATGGCTTTGTCTATTGTATTGTCACAATTTCTATATTTCTTAATTTCCTCAATATTTTTCTTGACCTTTGTAATTATTTTCTTTTTAATGTTTTTCTGCTTTTCAACATCTTCAGTTTTTGAATATTCATTATATAATTCAGTAACTTGAGGTAGTTTTGAGTCAATAGGTATATGTTTTCCATCATCCAAACTCCAAGCAAATTCTACTTCACCTGCATTTTTAACTCTTAAATTTGTTATTACTTTACCTGTAGAGATATATGAACTTAAAATTTCCTTTAATATGTGCTCTCCAATCATTCCTCTTTTCTTTGTTCCACTGATTGTTCGAGTAAATTTTGATATTTCTTCAAAGTGTAAAGATTCACGTTCTGCACGTGCTTTTTCTGTTTCTTCCCTAATCTTTTCTCGCTCATCTAATTTAGTTTGGATTACTCCAACTTCCTTCATTAAATTTCCAACAACACCTTCGTCCGCAGGTTTTTCTTTTGAAGAATAAATCAGGTATAAAATTAAAATTATTAGTAAGGTTAGTAGCAGCTCAATTAACATATAAAAAATACTAAAATTTTACTTTAAAAGTGTTTTGAAATCCCTTACTTCTTAGAACCAACTCTTTGATCTTTCAGCTTTCTTGCAGCTTCAGTCCACTTAGTCTTTTGTGGTTTTCTACCAAGCTTCATGAAATTTTTCAAAGCTTTGCTGTTCAAAAAGTAGTAAATTCGTCCACTATTTCGGATAACCATTCTTCCAGTTCCTTTTGGAATTTGTTCTCCTGAAAATGAGCATTTGGCCATTATCTACGGCCTCCTCTACTTCCACCTGCTTCGATTTCAGTTTGAGTTAGCATAATAATGTCTCCAGCCCGAGTTGGACCGTAAACCAATCTTCGCATAATTTTACCAGCATCTCTGCCGTCTAGAATTTTACATCTAACCATGTAAACAGCTTGTTTTCCAGATTGTCTTTCAAGACGTTCAATAACTTCAGCAGGATAAGCAGTTAGTAATTTGCTATCTCCTTTTGTTGTTTCTTTTTTTGCGTCTTTAGATTTCTGATCTTTTGCCATTACTCAGTTTTTTCTTCTTTGGATTCAGCTTCTTCTGGTTTTTCTTCAGCAGCTTCCTCTTCTGAAGTTTCAGCTTCTTCCTTTTTAGGCTTTTCTTCTTCAGCTGGTTTTTCTTCAGTAGCTTCTTCTGTTTTTTCTTCAACAGGTGCTTCTGTTTCTTCAGTAGCTTCTTCTGTTTTTTCTTCATCAGGTGCTTCTACTTTTTCTTCAAAAGCTTCTTCTTTTACTTCTTCAGCTTGTGCTTCTTCTTCTTCTTCTTCAACAACTTCTTCTGCTGGTGCTTCTTCCTTAGGAGCTTCTTTTTCTGCCGGTTTTTCTTCAGCAGGTTTTTCAGCCTTTGCAGGTTCAGCTTCTGCTTTCATTAAAATTTGAATATCTTCTAAAAGATTGTTTAGTTTCTTTTGAGCTTCACCAGGATTTGCAATTGCTACAGCAGCTGTTGCGACAGGTAATCCTGCAGCTGCGCCTAATTCTGCTTTAGAAGGCACTTCAACATGCATAATTTCTTTATCTTTAGCTAAAAGAGCTAAATGTTGAATAATTTCACTTGGAGATACGTCAGTAGCTACGATAGATAGCTTAGCTTCGCCTCTTTCCAAGGACTTTGTTACTTCGTTTACACCTTTCCGGATTTTTCCGTCAGTACGAGAATCCTCAATAATTGAGTAGATTCTTTCAATAATATCTTTTGTTAGTTCCATTTTAACCTCGTTAACCTCATTGGTTAATAGTTGGAGTTATTTGTTGTGTTTAAAAAGATTGTTATTAGAGCTTACGGTTTAGTGCTTCGAGTGTCTTGTAAACTTCCTTCTTGTCTACCGTTTTATCTCTTTTTGTTGGACCCATTTCGTAGAAGAACTTCAAAAGAGATTTTGCTTTTATTCCTCGTTTCCGTATTGACGCCAGAGTTTCAACTCTCTCATCATCATATCCAGAATATTTTCCTTCCTCAACACCCTTTCTAACGTCAGATGCAGAGATAATCATATTCTTGAAATTTATTCTTCCGAGGTGGATGTATTCAGGATAAGTCCAGCCTAAGAAGTCGTAAATCATTTTTTGCTTTTTTGTATTATCTTCATGATCTTTTCCTCTAATTACATGAGTCATTTTTAGCTCATAATCGTCTATTGCTACGGAGAAGTTCATAAGTGGCCATACTCTTACTTTATTTCCAACTTTTGGGTGTTTTCCTCCTGAAATTCTGAATGCCACCCACTCTTTTAGAGCGGGATTTTTACCTTTCAAATTAGTTTTAACTCTGACAACCGCTTCACCAGGATTGTATTTTCCAGTGAGCATTCTTTTCCATTTTCTCAATACTTCTTTTGGTTCATCTCTTCTACCAAAGGGTTGAATTCCTTTTTTCAGTTTTGCTTTAACTTCTTCAGGAGTTTCTTCGCAGACGTATAAATGTCCCATTTTTATTAATTGCTCAGCATAGTTGTAGTAAGTTTTAATTCTGGCAGATTGAATGTAAGTCTCGCTTGGCTTTCCTGCTAACCAAGTGTAATCCTTTGGAATCATTTTATAGAATTCTTTGAAATTTGCATCAGGATTTGTATCTTCGATTCTGAGAATATGTTTTCCTTTGTATTTGTCAGCGTAGATTTTATTTAGGGAGATTACTAAAGCGTGACCAATATGCAAAGGCCCAGATGCAGACGGAGCGAAACGTGCTCTGAATTTTTTACCAATATTTGGAAGATCAATTAGTTCTTTTTTTACTTTGACTTTTTTGTTGAAGAACGCGGGATTTATTTTCTTTAACTGGATTTTCTGTTTTGAAAGTGAGAGTTTATTTACTTTCTTGATAGTATCTGAAACTTCTTTTCCAATCGTCTTAAGTTTTGATTTGTCTTTGACCGTTGGAATAATTTTATTCATAACTGCTTTAGGATTAGCTTTGCCTTTGAAAGCTACTGCGTTTTCTAAAGTAAGTTGTAGAATCTTCTTCTTCATAGCTAGAATAGATTGCCGAAATTTAAAAGCTGTGCGAATTTAATCCAAGCTAGAATTAGAAGCAGACTATTTACAAGATATATGCTTGTACAAACTAAACAGAAGTTTTTGAGTTTGAAATATGAAATATATGCCAGATAAATTGTTGTAAGCATTCCGAATGCTGCTAAGTATAGAATCCAGGGTGCGTAAAAAGTTAAGTATAGAATAAATATTGTTGAGTAAAATCCAATTCCGAGAATTGAATTATTTATCCCTAACGTTCTCGAATATTTACTTTCAAATGCTGC
>CAZYQG010000039.1:0-4011 GCA_964649785.1 Candidatus Woesearchaeota archaeon
CTGGTATGATTGACCGAACTACACCAAAGGGGCGTAAGGTTTGCTCCAATTTTTACTTTTTAAATGTTTCGAGCACATTTATTTTAGAATTTAAGGAAAGCTTAAAACTAAGGAATGTAGTTTTATTTTATGGCTAGATTAAAGATTAATCCTTGGAAAGAAGTTTGGTTACATCCGCGAGATACAATCAAGGCCATTTTGAAATATGATCCAAAATATATGGTTCTTCCACTTGCCGCCTTGGCAGGTATTGCAAACAACGCACTCGATTTTGAATCAATGGATGCAATCGTTGGAGGAAGTAGCTTTATTGGTTCTGTATTTGTTGCAGCATTATTAGGAATTGTTTCATTGTATGTTTACGGATTCTTACTAAACTTAACTGGAAAATGGATTAAAGGAAAAGCTAATGCTTTGAAGTTAAGAGCAGCAATTGCTTGGTCAAGCGTACCCGTAGTGTCTTCGCTTCTTTTGTTCATTCCGCTTTTCTTCGGACTTAATAATTCAGCACCAGGGATTGTTGGAATAAGTACCATCACTATGATTGTTTTGGGTGTCTGGTCATTGGTGCTTTATTTTTCAATGCTTTCAGAAGTTCAGAAGTTCTCCGTTTGGAAAGCTATTTTGAATCAAATCTTGGTAGCGATCATAGTTTTAATTCCGCTATTAATTCTTGCAGTTTTACTCGGCATATCGAGCGTAGCATAGTTGTAGTTAAGTTTTTAAACACATTTTACGAAATAGAATTGGGCGTATAGCTTAGTCTGGTCAGAGCGCTGGTCTTATAAGACGCTACTCGATTAGAGTAGTCTGAGTATACCAGAGGCCGCAGGTTCAAATCCTGCTTCGCCCACTACATTTCTGAAACAGCTTCAATTCCAAGCAAACTTAATCCGTTGTTCAGAACTTGCTTTACTGTTGAACAGACTGCCAGTCTATGAGAAGTTAATTCTTTGTTATCTGAGATAATTAGATTTTGTGAATAATATGAGTTGAATGTTTTTGCTAAGTCCATCAAATAGTTTGCAACCGTGCTAGGTTTTTTTGTTGAGTAAGCCCTCATTACAATTTCTGGAAAGTTGTAAACTTTCTTTAGAACTTCTCGTTCAGAATCATTAGTCAATTTTCCATTAATGGTTCTTGTTATTCTTTTCTTTTTTAGAAGTGAGTTAATTCTTGCATGAGTGTATTGTAAATATGGTCCAGTATCTCCTTCAAATGAAACCGCACGATCTAAATCAAAAATAACATTCTTTTCTGGAGTTGTTTTTAGTATTGAATAAATTACTGCAGAGTTTCCAATTGCTTCAACTGAACTCATACGTCCTCGTTTTCTATTTTTAATTTCTTTCTTAACATTAGTATATACTTCTTTCATGAAGTCTTCAAGTAGAACTACTTTTCCTTGACGTGTGCTCATCTTTCCACTTTTTAGAAGAACAAAAGAATAGTGAACAACGTCAGGCATTCCTAGACTCAACAAATCCATTCCTGCCTTTGTTTGTAAGTAGTATAGCTTTTGATCTTCTCCAAGAACCATAATGTTATCTTTGGCTCTACTTAATTTGTATTCAGTATAAGCTAAATCTCTTAATCCGTAGAGGGAAGTTTTATCACTTCGCGTCAGAACAAATACTGGATTCTTCATTGGAAGTTTGTAGTCATGTAAGTCCAAGTACAATCTTCCATCGTCATCCGTTAGAAGTTTTTTACTTTTCTCCAATCTTTTTAGGATTTTGTTTACAGATTTATTAAATAAGTATTTACTTTCGTAATCGAAATAGTCGTATTTTATTCCCAATTGTCCAAGAATTTTTGATTGACCTTTGATACAAATTCCAACAATATCGTTGAATCGTTTTCGAACCTTTTTATCTCCACTTTCAAGTTTGTGAAGCAAATCGAAAACTTCCTTTTCCTTTGAAGGATACTTCTTTATTTTCTGATTTATTTTTACATACAAATTAAGTAACTCTGAGAACTTTGGCTTTCTATTTCCAGCTGCGAGAACCAACATTGCAATTTGTTTTCCAATGTCGTTAACATAATAGTGAACTTCTGGTTTGAAGTTTAAGAATTTGTAAATCTGTACCAGTGAATTACCAATTAATGCATTTCTTGCACGACCAATGTGAGGTGAGGCGTTTGGGTTAATGCTTGTGTGTTCGATTAATACTTTCTTACCTTTACCAATATTTGTTGAACCATAATTTCTACCTTCACTCTTAACGCGTTTTGCAACTTCTTTTGCTAGAGCTTCTGAACTAAAGTAAAAATTTAGATAAGGACCATGTACTTCAATTTTTGAGAAGGTTTTTGCAACTTTAATCTTCTGCCTCAATTGAGTGGCGATACTTCCAGGTGACATTTTGAAAAATTTACCAAGCGAGAAACAAGGAAATGCTAAATCTCCAAGTTTTGAATCTGGTGGAGTTTCAATCAGTGTATCAATATCTTTATTGCTTAAATCAACAACTTCAGAAATTGCCTTTATTGCGGCCTTACGAAATTTGTCCATGAACATGATTCAAACTGAAAGTATAAAACTATATTGAATAAATATCAAGAACTGTTTCTAATTTTTCAATTCCAGCACTTCTTGCAGTTATTAAATTTTCTAAAAATTCAGATTCAGCATTGGGTCCCGTAAAATTTGTAACATATTTTATTGAAGAAATTGGCAAGTTATGTTGTTCTGCCAAAGAGACAAGACCATATAATTCCATATCTTCTAATTCACCTTGAGGCAAAACATCTGTTTTATTTGAAAATCTACTTCCAGTTAGACAACCTTTTCCAATTTCATTTTCAGGAATAATTAAATTAAAATCTCTCTGATCCCATTCAAAACCATCAAAAGGAATATCTTGATCCCATTTTTTTGATTTATCAACGAAATATGCAAAACCCAAATTTATGTCTGAATCAATTTTTGCGCCTGCTGAACCGAAATTTAAGATCCGAGTAGGATTATAATCTCCAATTAATTTTGATGCAAGTGAAACCATATTATGTTCGAGAACTCCCGAAATACCTAATATAATATTGTGCTTTTTGTTTAGGTAAACTTTCTGTTTATCTTTTGAAGATATGAGCTCTAATGAATATTTTGAAACTAAAGGTTCAGATTCTTCATTCATTGCAATCATTAATAGTAACTTTTCCATAAATTTTGCTTTATTCCAGATTTATAACTATTTACTTTCGACATCAAGTTTCTTAAAATAATATGCACGAGGCAGGATTCGAACCTGCGAAGACACTAAGTCACAGGGTCCTTAACCCTGCCCATTTGACCGCTCTGGAACTCGTGCGTAAAAAACTATTGAAGATACTCCTTTTAAGTTTATCTCTGTAATACATTTATGAAACAGTTATTTACGTCTGAATCAGTGACTGAAGGTCATCCAGATAAAATTTGTGATCAAATTTCAGACTCAATTTTAGATGAATTGTTAAGTCAAGATCCGGAGTCTCGAGTTGCTGTTGAAACTGTTGCAACGAAAGGTTTGATTTTTGTAACTGGTGAAGTAACAACCAAAGGTTATGTCGATATTCAGAAAGTTGCTCGCAGAACTTTGAAAAGTATTGGCTATACTAATCCAGAATTTGGTTTGGATTGGGAAGATTGCGGAGTTATTGTTGCGCTAAATGAACAAAGTCCAGATATTTCTCAAGGAGTTTCTAAGGAAGAAGGGTTACATTCTGAACAGGGTGCCGGAGATCAAGGAATGATGTTTGGTTACGCATGTAATGAAACTGAAGAGTTAATGCCTTTACCAATTACTTTGGCGCACAAGTTAACTCATAAATTGGCAGAAGTCCGAAAGAATAAAGTATTGCCTTGGGCACGACCGGACGGGAAAGCTCAAGTAACAATTGAGTACGAAGACGGGAAACCAGCTAGAGTTGATACTGTTGTTATTGCAATACATCATGATGACGGAATATCACATGAAGATATTAAATTACAAGTTATTGAGCAAGTAGTTAAGCCAGTTTGTAGTGATT
>CAZYQG010000040.1:0-3855 GCA_964649785.1 Candidatus Woesearchaeota archaeon
GTTGAACAAGTAAGTAAATTAGGTGAAGACCGCCTTCGGGCAGTAGCAGACCTTCCGGTAGCACAGCGAGAAATAGAAAAAGTTATTGAGGAAAATGGTTTGAAAAAGTCTCAATTCGTAGTTAAGAGAGTAAAAATTAGAGTTGATTAAAACTTATGATCTTCCCATCAAAACCTTTTTAATTCTGATTAGAAACTATGTATCATGACTAACATGTGGCACGATATCAGTTATGGAAAGGATGCTCCTAATGAAATCAATGTAATTGTTGAAATTCCTGCCGGAAGCAGAGATAAATACGAACTTGACAAAGAAACAGGATTAATTATGCTCGACAGAGTTCTAGAAGTTTCTATGGCTTATCCTGGAAACTATGGATTTATTCCAATGACTCTTTGTGATGACAAAGATCCGCTTGATGTAATAATTTTAACTCACTCACCAATCCATCCGGGAGTTCTTGTAAAGGCAAGACCTGTTGGAGTTCTAGATATGGTTGACAGCGGTGAATCTGATGAAAAAATCCTTGCAGTTCCAGCACACGATCCTAGATTTGATCAAATTAAAGATCTAAAAGACTTACCAAATGCATTATTTTATTAAATTTATCTTTTCTTTGATATATACATGTATTTCATAAAGGGATAAGTTCAGTTAGTAAAATGGGTAAACGCAAAACTAGCAAAGAGAGTAATAAACGACTCAATCAAGTTGTACGATAAAGATTTCAAATAAATTTTTAAGTTCTTAGAACAAATAGTAATATGACAAAAACACCAGTAATTCAACTCGAGAAAGTTTCTAAAATCTACGGCACAGGTCGTGCAGCTATACACGCAAACAAAAATATTGATTTAACCATTAACAAAAACGAATTCGTAGTAATTATTGGACCAAGTGGTTCAGGAAAATCAACACTTCTGAATCTAATAGGTTCTTTGGATTACCCCAGTAAAGGTACAATAAAACTTGACGGACAAAATATAGCTCAGTTAGATGAAAGCGAACTCGCACAAATTCGAGGGCAAAAAATCGGATTTGTTTTCCAGTCGTTCCATTTAATACAATCAATGACTGCATTAGAAAATGTAATGCTACCTCTTACTTTTCAAAACATGTCTGCCCGGGAAAAACAAAAACAAGCTATAGATATTCTAACGAAGGTCGGATTAAAATCTAGAATGACGCATCTTCCAAGCGAACTTTCAGGTGGCGAAAACCAGCGAGTTGCAATTGCGCGAGCACTTGCAAATAATCCTGAAGTTGTTATTGCTGATGAGCCAACTGGAAATCTTGACCAAGCAACGGGTAAGAAAATCATGGACCTCCTTTTGAACATTTACAAGAATGAGGGAAAGACTGTAATTATAGTAACTCATGATCGAGAACTAGTAAACCTAACTCGAAGTGAGAAAGTTTATAAGATTGTAGATGGAGAAATAAAGTAATGAGAAAACTTATTCCAATTTTACTGATAATTGCGCTGATTCCTTTAGCTTCAGCAATTGAAGTTATAGAAGAAACAACTAAAACTTATTCAATTCCGATGGTCTCTGGAAAAGATATTACTATTGAGCGCTCAAACTATGATCCTCTTCCTGCTGAGCCAGGAAAATATGTAGACGTTTGGATTACTGTGCAAAACTATGGTGATTCGGAAATTAAAAATTCTTATTTGAAAATTGCACCCGAATATCCATTTTATTTAACGGGAAGAGATACGGGTGTTGAATTTGTTAAGAGTTTACAGCCCGGAGGTCTAAAAATTCTTGAGTATAGATTGTTGGTTGATGATCAAGCAATTGGAAGCGATTATCCGTTAGAATTGAAATTCTGTCATGATGAATTCTGTGAAAATGAAATCAAGACAGTAAGAACTTCCTTATCCGTAAACACTGGCGGAAAGCCAAATTTGGAAATTGGAATTGATGATTATGGTCTATTTACTCCTGGAGCTCTTGGAGAAATTATTATTACTGCAGTAAACAAAGGAAAGCTTGATATCCAATTCCTAACTGTTGAAGTTCTTGACACTGAAGATTACGATATTATATCTGTTCCAAGAAAATACTTGGGCGAGTTGGAGACTGATGACTTTGAGCGTGAAACTTATCAACTGTATGTAAACCCAGACATCAAAGCGTCTAAAGATATACCAATTAAATTAAAGATTGAATATTCTGACGCCAATTTCAAAAATTATGCGTCTTTCGATGAAGTAAACTTCAAAGTATTTACAGCAAAAGATGCCAAAAAGATTGGCTTGCTAGAAAAAAGCTCATCATCATTATACATTATTCTTCTACTCGTCTTGGGTTTCTTTGGCTACAAGAAACTAAGGAGAAGGAAGAGACGAAATGTTGCGTGATTATATTTTAATTGCTTTCAATAATTTGCGGCGAAGAAAGCTCCGAAGCTGGCTAACTGTCGTAGGTATAGTTATTGGAATTTCAGCAATAGTATCTCTTACTCTTGTTGCGCAGGGAACAGAAAACGCTATCAACGAAGCATTCGAAGAGTTTGGATACGACGTAATTCTCGTTCAAGGAGGAACAACATTCAGCAGACCAACTCCGGGAGAATATGGCTTGACTGACCGAGAAATTGATTTTCTTGGCTCTGCGGGTGAAGTTGATTTTGTAATTCCTTTTGCTTATGACACGCAAGAAGTTGAATACAAGGATGAAAAGAAGTATCCAATCGTTTACGCAATTGATACTGACCTTTGGGATGATTTCTTAAAACGATCAAATTTTGAAGTTGAGAAAGGTCGGCCTTTTCAGTCTGGCGAAACCGGTTCAGTCATTGTGGGTTGGAAACTCAATCAAGATTATTTTGAAAACAATATTGATTTGAAAAGTCGGATTAAAGTTGATGGAAAAACTTTCAAAGTCGTAGGAATTTATGAGCGAGTAGGGAATGATGCGGATGATACTTCTATCGCAATGTCAATCGAAGACGCAAGAAAATTATTTGTTCCAAGCGACAAAGTAACTGGAGCACAAATCATTGTCAAAGATGGCGTTGACATTGAAAAGTTTGCTGATGAGCTTGCAGAAGATTTCGAAGATTATCGAGGCAACAAAAACTTCATCTTAACTACTTCAGCATCTCTTTTAGACCAAATAAACAACATTCTTGGAATAATTCAATATGTAATTGTTGGAATTGCGTCCATTGCGCTAGTTGTCGGAGCTGTTGGAATAGCTAACACAATGTATATGTCTGTTCTTGAAAGAACAAAGGAAATTGGTATAATGAAGTCAATTGGAGCAACAAATAACTCAATTTTAACCATCTTCCTAATAGAATCTGCGTTTTTCGGTATAGTGGGCGGTATAATTGGGTGTATAACTGGCATATTATTAGCCCTTGGAGCAAAGGTGGCAATTGAAGCATTTGCACCTGGAATACCTTTCCTAATAATTATTGATCCTAAAGTAATAATTGGCGCAGTAATATTCTCAGCAGTTGCAGGTATACTCTCTGGAATTCTTCCAGCAAGAAGCGCAGCTAAAATGAATCCTGTAGATGCATTAAGACATGAATAATTTTACAAATACTGTTAATTTATATTAGAAATATCTCGGAAAATTAAGGGGGTTAGGCATTTCGTAACCCCCACACAGGTTACTTACTTGCTTGTTAATAGGCCATATCCAAGGTAAAGTGCGGATAGTCCCACAAGATAGTTTGCCCACATTTCCAAACCGCCTAGGAATCCGAAGAATCCCCAACCTAATTCAGCTAGTCCAATGTTTAAACCACCTAAAATCAGCAAAACCTGTGCCCAGTAACTAAGCTTATCTTTTGCCATGCTGTGAAAAGGCATAAGGGATATATAAAGATTATGTC
>CAZYQG010000041.1:0-3757 GCA_964649785.1 Candidatus Woesearchaeota archaeon
CAGGTATTTTTCGGAATCAATCCATCTGTTGCACTAGCAAGTTGAATCCGGGCAACAAAATTAGGGGTAATATGCAGGATAATGTAGCCTGCTAGAGACTCAAACTCTTGTGCTGAATGATTGAGAAAACGCTTGTGACTCCGGAAATCATCATAGTTATTTAGGTATGCGTGTGGATTAATGGCTTTAATTGACAGAGTAAAATACGACGCCCTCGATGATACTTCCTTTGTATGGAAGTATCCTAGTGAAGATCTAACAATTGGTTCGCAAGTCATAGTCAATCAAGGGCAGGAAGTTATTTTTGTAAAAGGGGGACAAGCATTAGATTTATTTGAACCAGGCACTCATACCCTTAGTACTGGCAACATTCCCCTTCTAAATAAATTAATAAATTTGCCATTTGGCGGTAATACACCTTTTACCGCAGAAGTATGGTTTATCAATAAAACTGTTAAGCGTGATTTAAAGTGGGGCACTCCTTCACCGATTCAAATTATGGATAGCACTCTTGGGTTTCCTGTAAGTGCAAGATCGTTTGGGAAGTGGGGAGCCAGAATAGAAAATTCTCGATCTTTTGTAACTCAGATTGTTGGGTCGCAGCTTACGGCTGATGATAGAAAAATAAGTGATTATTTTATAGGAGAGATTGTTCAAAACTTGTCAAATATTATTGCAACGGCTATTAACGTAAATAAAATTTCTGTTCTTCAAATTACCGCATCATTAAATGAATTATCCAAATTTGCGTCTGCGTTGATCAAAAAAGAATTTGAACGATTCGGCTTAGAAGTTGTTAACTTTAATATTGAAAGTATTAATATTCCTGAAGAGGAAATGGAAAAGATACAAAATGTATTTGAAAAAACTTTAGAGGCAAAAGAGCTTTCAAAGGTTCAAGTCGGCGGTGCCTTCAGTGCTATTAAGACGTTTGAAGTTCTAAATGCTGCAGCTGATAATCCATCAGATGGCGCGGGAGTGGGAGCGTTTCTAGGAGCGGGCATTGGCCTTGGGGCTGGATTGCCATTGGGAAGTCAAATGGGCCAACAAATGGATGTCAGTGGAAATCAAAATAAAGAAGATAGTCCAGATCCTTCGGAGCGACTAAAAAAATTAAAAGAATTGCTTGATCAAGAGTTAATTACGGAGGATCAATTTAGTCAAAAAAGAGAAGAGATATTAAAAGAGCTATGAAATGAAGTTACTAAGCGTTCTATTATTTCTTATTGTGGCAGTTTCGATACTGCTAGTTTCAATTTTAGTAAATCCTGATCAAATTGAGAATTTATATTTTTGGATAACAGTGGGTTGGTTGATCGTCCTGGCTGCTTTGAATTGGCTTGTATCTACATTTATTTTTATAGGAACTCGCCAAGTTAGTGCTAACTCACGAATTTTTGGGGTCTTGCCGTCCTTAAATATTTCAGTATTTGTTTATTCATTGTTCAGTTCAGTATTCTTGTTATCTTCATGGTATGTGAATGACTTTGGGATCTTGCCAAATTGGCACCTAATCCTTCAGATAATTTTATTTGCCATTGTTTCTACATCTTCAATTTTGATGTTTATGGCAGCAGAAGCTGCCAAGGTAGATGATGTCAAGGTATCCATGAACAAAGAAGAGTTACTCAAAATCTTGCTGGCAATTCAATCAACTAAAGACTTGGGCGAAGAAAAAATTAGGTTGATCAAAGAGCTTGTGGAACTTGTAAGATACTCAATTCCCCATTTAGGCAAATTAAAATCGGAAGATAACTATGAGAAATTAACCATGATATTCAAAAATAGGAATTTTCAAGATATTGATGAATTAGATATTGGGCAACTTGAAAATGCTATTTTTCTGGCGAGAAATTGTTAGTTTAACCATACCCCTATAATATTTTTTGCATGAAGATTGTTCTTAGAATAATTAAATTGTTGTTAAGTCCTAGTGAATTAGCTAGATTTATTATAGTTTTGTATCGATTTAAAGAGTCAAAAATAAAAGTATTTAACTCAGGTCGCACATGTATGTATAAATTAAGTTGTTCTAGATATGCATACAGGGTATTCAAAAATCATAAATTTCTATATGGATTATATTTAGCATGGAAAAGATATTATTCTTGCACACCTAAACGATTTAACGAGAAACTGGATGTTGATGTACTAATATAAACTTAATGCGGTTTTTGTTTATACCTACTCTGATAGGAGACCTTTATGTATACATATAAAGTTACGTATTTTGATGCTAAGGTTTTAGACAAGGATAAGGATAAGGGTGAGAAAATTCGCGCACAACTTGAGGACCAACTTGAACAGCACGCAAATGCTGGGTGGGAATTTGTAGGACAGTACAATTTCGCCGTTGAAATTCATGAAACCGGGTGTTTTGGAAAAGCAACAGGCCAAAATACAAAATCAACAACTATCCAGCAATTAGTGTTTAGGAAAGAAGTTTAGGATTATATTTGATCATGATGTCCACTTCCCCTAATCTGAGACATCGTTAATTGGAGTTTTCTGTGAGAATGAGCACAAATGGCCAAGTAACGCACCTAATAAAGAAATTGGAAGTTAGTCCGATAGGAGAAAACTCGAACTCAGAATGTTTCGAGAAAGGTAGGTCCGACCTAGTTATCAAGATGATAGTCGATCAATGATTATCGTTTCCTAAAGATGTGCTCCATCAAAAGAAAACTCCAAACTTTTTCCTAGATCCTAAATGTCGTTCCGCAGAACCCCAGCCATCGATGTCCAGGTCAAATATTTTTGAGAGTAGGAAAAACACCTCCCCGATTATCTCATGACCCCTTGCTGAATACTTTATGCTCCTTGTATTTGCTATTACGAACTTCTTCAATTTGTCCAAAGTTACCGCTTTCATCCATTGGCATCTCTTCAGCTGTTCCAGAAGACATAGGCTGTAATCTGGATATCCATAAATCACGCCAATGAAGCAGGCCGTGATAGCTTTATTGTTTCTTTCCGCCTTGTCAAACTGTCCAAGCCATATAGGCAATTGGTACGGATCTCTCAAATAAAGTGCATCCCCGAATATTAATTGCCCCTTAGCGGGTCCGATTCCCTGCCCCTCCTTATATTTCCAATAGGTTTTTCTGATATCGAAGAGCTCCAGCCCCAGTTTGTCACGGGCGAAAATATCGATTTCGGAGAAAAGGGGCTGTGACGCGTAAACTGACTTAAACCCTACTTCTAGCTGAGCCCCGAGAATTGTTTCAGCGAACATTGTTTCTCCCCCTCTTAAAATATCAAGTTCGGCACCTTGTGTATCTATCTTGATGAAGTCGATGTTTTGAATAACTTTGTTACCATACAATGTGTCCAAGGTTGTTGATTGGATTGTTTTTTCGGTCTCAACCGCACATCGATCTGCATCAGGAAATCGTTCTAGAAAGGGAAAGTTGGGTTGAAAAATAGATGAAGAACTCCTACTTTTTGTTAAGTGAAGATCCAATTGTTTTTCTTCGCTGAATAGTGCATGAGGTAAGATGACATCACAACAATTCTTCTTTTTTGACAGTTTTTCATATTCCTCCTGATCCGGTTCAAAACCGACGACGTCGATACAATTACGATACGATTTCCACGGCTCCACTAGTCCCCACCGCGCACCAACGTCACAGAAGATAATATTTCTATCGAATAAGGTTGAAATTTGACCAGTCGACTCTCTCCTCATGATCGATTACTCCTAGTTAATCGGATGATCTGGAGAACAAGGGCATTGATGGCCGATGTTACGGACATT
>CAZYQG010000042.1:0-3184 GCA_964649785.1 Candidatus Woesearchaeota archaeon
ATGGTTATAATACATTCATACTTCTTGACAATGATTATGAATCTAAACGAATTGCTGAACAATTAAAAACTAATAGATTCTCACCTGCTCAAACTATATTTTTTGAGAGAGAAGGTAAACTTCTTCAGTCAATTGAAGATTATATCGTAATTGAAGATTATTTGTATGCTGTAAATCAAACATATGAAATAAAGTTGCGGAAGGAAGGATATACTGGTATTACTAAAGAGCAGATATTATCTCAAGGGAAAAAGGGAATAGTTGAGAATCTACAGGCATTATGGATGAAACATAATGATTATTGGGGTGAATTTGAAAAAGAAGAAGTTTGTAGGTACATATGTGGAAAAATTGCCTTACAAGAAACAAATTTTTTGACGGAAAAAACAAGAAATCAATTACGTGTATTATACAGGTTAATTGCTGAACGCATACGTCAATACCAAAATTTAACACCTAATGTTTAATCTAAAAATAATAACTACGTGTAATATAGATATAATTTAATTATAAAGTTAAAATGGAATTTAATTAACGTTTAATTGTAGATGTAAGAATCATGAATAATATGCAGATTTATTCAAAATATATAATTTCAGGTTTGCTGATATTAGTATTATCTATTTTCACGATATTTTCAGTTTCTGAAGTACAGGCTGCTGAAAATATTTCTGTAAATGCAAAAAGTTTTGAGAACACGATAATTATTGAGTTTACAAATGAAAATACTCAAAATATAAAGACAATCAAAATATGGTTAGGTACAGATAATTCGTTTAAAACTTTCAAATCGGATGCAGGTTGGGGAGGTGGAAAATATTCTGATGGACAACTCTTAGTATTTACTGCAACTAATACATTAAAACCAGGTGAATCGGTAAAATTTGGTGTTACAACAGATAAAAAAGCTTCAGGAATTAATTGGAAGACACTTGATCAAAATGATAACGAAATAAATGTAGGTAATACTTCGCCTCAGGAAATTTCACAAATATCACAAATTATTGAAGAGGATACGAAAATGATTGAGGAAATAAAAGAAACCGCAGGTAGTCTTTATGGTACAAAAAAATTTATTCCTGAAAAACTTCGAATTGATTCAAATGTAAGATTGGTTGGTAATGGATTCAATTCAGAGCAACTATTACAATTTTACCTTGATAATATTTCTCTAAAATCCGTTAAAACTGATAAACAAGGAAATTTTATAACTACTTTACATATTCCGGATACTAATATTGGCGCAAGTGAATTTATAATAAAAAATGAGTTTGGGGATTTACAAAGTACTAATGTTAATATTTCTGAATCAAAAAATAGATTTTTACAGGAAACCACTGAATTTGAAATCACTGATATTCCTGGAGAAATAAGATTGGAAGATACGCTATCTATCTCGGGTAATGGACAGCCTTTAACCTCAATCATATTATCAATAAAGAATGAACAGAATGTCTTAGAAACAATCCGTATCATAGATATTAATCCAAATGGAAAATGGTCTTTTGAAGAGGTGATAGCAATCGATGAGATTCTAGGTGTGAAAAAATACATTTTAAAAAATGGTCCTAATAATATTTTAAGAGAAATTGAATTCAAGTCAGATAAATTATTGAGTCTTTCTTCTGCTGCAACAAGATATAATACGGGAGACACTGTTATTTTTACTGGTAGCGGTATACCAAACGAAGATCTTATACTGTTTGTTAAAGATCCTGATGGTAAAATCATTCACTTTGATATTGTAAAGGTTGCTGCAACTGGAGACATAGAATATGAATTTACAACTAACAATACATTTGAAACTGGAACGTATGTCTTGATAACAAAACATCAAAACGAATCAGACGCTCATTTGTTTGGTATCGGTCAATACCCAACAACCCAAATTATTGTATTGACGGATAAAACAAATTATATTGGTACTGGGTCTTCTTCTGCGTTCATAAATGTAGTGGGGCCTCCGTCAACTTCTTTGTTGCTTACAATTATTGATCCATCAGATAACACTAAATTTTCTGACACTCTAACAACAAATGCTTCAGGTGAATATAGGTACGAATTAGATCTAACAGGTTATTCTACAGGAGTATACAAAGCTGTAGTTTCAAAAGCAAACATCCAGGACTCTGTCAAATTTGCAGTTGGAGTACAAACGGGTTCTGGTGATATTTCGTTAACTCCGCCTAAACAATCTTATCTTCGTGGCGAACAGCTTGTGATCAGTGGTCAAACAGAACAAAGTAATTCAATATTAACAGTATCTCTCATTGATCCATCAGGAAACACCGCATCTAAAATTGAAATCTTTTCAGATAACTCAGGTAGTTTTTCAACAAACTTGTTAGGAATTCCAGTCACTGCGGAATTAGGTAATTGGAAAATCAATATCAAAAGTAAATTAGATATTGCAGAAAATACCATAACTGTATCTACAACTACGGGAACTAGTTTATCACTGGACATAGAAAAAACAGAATACATATCTGGGGAAACAGTATCAATTAAGGGAACTGCTCCGACTACCGTAAGCTATGTTATTATCACTATCACTAATTCTAGTCAGGAAATAATTGAAGAATTAGAGACGCCTCTAACAGGAAATGGTAATTTTTCACTTCCATGGATAATTCCTCCTAATTTGCCATTTGGTATGTATATCATAGAAGTAAGTGACAATACGACTACTGATAGTGTACAAATAGATATTCAATAATATTCTAATTAAAATAATTTTTATTCCCATTAATTATTAAAATTTGTATGAACTTGAAGGAAAAAATTTCAGAATATTCTGACTTTCCAAAAAAAGGTATATTGTTTAGGGATTTTAGTCCAATACTCAAGGATCCATCTGCATTATCGTTTGTTGTTGAAGAATTTTCAAAACAATATAATCCAAAAGATGTTGACGTGTTTGTAGGGATTGAATCTAGAGGGTTCATTATTGCATGCGCACTTGCTCAAAAATATAACAAAGGAATGGTTTTGCTTAGAAAAGAAGGTAAATTGCCTGGAAAAACTGAAAAAACTTCGTATACAATTGAATATGGTAAAGCTGTAATGGAAATTCAAAAAACAGCATTAAATCATGGTGAGCAAGTTGTGATTTGTGATGATTTACTAGCTACGGGGGGAACAGCAAAGGCAGCTGCAGTATTAGTGGAAAAAGTAAAAGCAAAAG
>CAZYQG010000043.1:0-3117 GCA_964649785.1 Candidatus Woesearchaeota archaeon
ATGACGAAGACCGGGACTGGGATGCAATCGGCGTTGTGCTTCAGATATATCAGGGGCGGATTGAGAAGATGTCGCACACGGCGGACAAGATCAATATATCGATAAAGGCAAAGCGTCCCTGGGATTTTATTTCCATTCCCAACACGACTGCCACAACGTCCAAAAGATACAAGCCTGTTGCATACGGCGGATTCACGCCGAACACAAGCACATCTGCATCGCCGGACTATTCGACAGGGAAAACATTATTTCCTATGCCGGTGGACCGCGTGCAGCATATTACGATGATGTCGCTTGCACCGAGGGATAATTCAGCAGACGGAACGCCGGACGGACGTTTGCATTATTACGATGAAAATTTAGACAGATTTTTTCCAGTTACATCCACAAGCGGATCCGTATTCGACAATGATACAGAAGTTTATGATTCCGATAACGTGCTGACAAATTATTATACGATACGAAGGTCATTCAAATTCAAACCGGAAGCAACAACGGACGCAGGCGGATGGACAAGCGCGGCGAATGCTTACGATACGCCAACGGCAGATGACACGAGTACAGAAGCAACGGTAACGCTTGAAATAACTGACGGCACAACAACTGGTGCGGGAACATATTACGACACGGAAACAATAAAATTGAAACTTCCGCAGATTGACGGAAAAGTAACGTCAGTCAAGTGGGAAATAACAACCGAAGCAGACTGGACAAGAACCGGCGCAGAAGCCGCTGCTTTGACGGTGAATTGGAACAATGTTTCCTATTCTCAGGCAGGCAGCACTTCGCCGGCAGATACAATAAGGACAAACAATACAATATCCGGATCAAGCGGAACATTTTCGGAAAGCTCAGATCAATCAGCCGATATGATAACGCTGTATAAAGCAAACTCAGGATTGCAGGATATTGAAATTGAGGGTGAATTGAAACTTGTGGCTACGGGCGCGAGTGCTTCAGCAACTGCATCTATGAAATTAAAGGATGTGCGCTGTCTTGTGGATGTAGAAGTCGCCTTAGATAATGACAATATCCAATCCGGCATGGATTTCATTTCCAAAATCAAACACCTTTATTCCGGCATGGATGGAATTTCAAAATCCTATTCAGGCGGAAGCGGTGCAGCCACAACAATTCAGGAAGCACACCGGGACATCCTGAAAAGATACGCCGGCGTTGATGATTCGGATGGAAATATAACGGGATGGTCTGCACTTGATACGGCACGAAGCGGATGGAATATAAGGTATTGGCTTTTAGAGCCGGAAGATTTAGAGGATGTGCTTAATAAACTGCAGCAGGAAGGCGCATTTGTATTCATGTATCGGCCGGACGGAACAATGCGGTATTGGTATCTGCCGAATAAGTCAGGCACATCAGCAGATCACACCTTAACGAAGCATGATGTTTCCGATCTTAAAATTTCACATACAGATTTTTCAAGTTTAATTACAAAATGGGAACTGCATTCCGAAAGGCATCCGGCAGAAGATAGACACATAACTTCGGCAACACTCACGAATTCATCGGCTCGTACGGACTGGAACATTCAGACAGAAGAAAATACAAAAGAAGTGAAACTGGATGCACTTGTGGCGAATGTATCAAGCTCTGCCGATCCGTCTTCAGATAACACAAACGACAACTGGGCCGGATATTATGACGGCATTTTAGGGGACGTGGGAATAATTGTATCGGGAAAAGCATTCGGCAAATTTGCAGTATCAATGGAAATCGGCGATGTCGTGGAATTTTCAGACGCGCCGACATCTAAATTTTTCGGATCAAGCTATTCCGGGAAAATCTTTGTCATTACGAAAACACAAAAAACAACCGATGCAGCTTCTTTTACGGCTGTGGAAATCAGAAAATAATGTGGATTCTTTACGATACGATTGACCTATTGAATGCAATTCGTGAAGATGGAACATATTTCCCTGGCACGTTCAATTTCAGTGCATCTGCATCCGTAACAAATGAGGAAAGAATTAACGATCAAAATATATATCAAGCAATTTCGTCATTCGGGGCGCAGGATGCAATCAGATTTGATCTTGGCAGCGCAAAGGCGGCGGATACGGTAGCAGTTTATTTTTCAGCAGCCGAAACAAATGATCTTATTCTGTATGCAAGTGCAAACAGCGATTCCAGCGATCATAACAACGTAGAAGATATTACTGCTAATTTTTCAAAAGGATGGGCTGTCGGGACATTCACGGAAGCCACAAAAAGATATTGGTTTTTGCGGTCTTCATCGGGAACAGTAGCAAATCTTACTGAACTTTTAATCGGTAAGAGAACGACATTCGACTTTCAGCCGGATATGGGAATTTCATACGCGGCGAAGCATGGTATTACGGATAACACAACGCCTGGCGGCAGATTCCGATCCAAAAGGCGGCACGATCCGAAAAAGGTATTCACGCTTAATTGGACTTCGATTGATTCGACATTCAAGACAACGCTGGAAACGATGAAGAACACAACGCACGGCGATCTGCATCCTGTCCTTTTTTATGACGATTCAAATTATTGGTACTGCCGGATGACCGGATTGAATATGACCGAAGTGGCATTCAACAGATATTCGACTTCATTAACATTGGAAGAAATCTGATGTATTTCGCTTATTCGCCTGTTGCTTTTGATGATATAACGCTTGCCGATGGAACTGAATCGAGTGGATTCACCGCTTCCGATTCTATCCCAAACGAACAGAGCTTAATGGATGGAAGCACATCTTTGGGTGCGGATTTTGATGCAAATGATGCGGTTCGTTACAATTTCGGCTCTGCTCAAACATTGGACTTTTTTGCGGTCAATTTTGGTACTTCAGCATCGAATGTATTTTCTTTTTATCGCTCAAGCTCAGATAATGGAAGTAGCCCGACAGGCCTAACCATCAATTTGCAAGCAACGCTACCGATTGGATGGGATGTTTCAACAATATCAGTTGGCTCTGGTTCAAGTCAGTATTGGTTCTTTTATGCAAGGGGCGGTTAAATGAGTGATATGAGAGAAGCATTGTTTTTGAAACAGCTTACATTCGACACACGTCCGGACACATCCATCGCTGAAAACAGAAACGCCAGGACAAACATAAACGAAGCCTATTCC
>CAZYQG010000044.1:0-3106 GCA_964649785.1 Candidatus Woesearchaeota archaeon
GATTTTGACGGAAGCGGAACCATTGAACCAGATGAAATAATAACTTGTGGCGATTCAGGAATTTCTACCTCTTGTTCAACAACAGTATCTGCAGCAAGCGGAACAATAACTTTGACTGAAGAAGAATGCAAACCTCAAAAATACGTGGATGCAACGGCAGCGTTAATATGAAAAAAGGTCAATTAAGTATCAATACAATCGTTATAACAATAATCGCACTAGCAGTTTTAATTACATTAGTACTTTTCTTCACTGGAAAGTTCGCAACGTTCTCAGAAGGAGTATCTGAGTTTGATCAACAAGACACAACTTCTGACGCAGGATGTCAAGTAGCTTGTAATCTTGAAAGGTCAGGAGCTGGAACATCTTTCACTGAAAAACAAGACAATGACCAATGTTTAGATTTCGAATGTGATTTGCCAGCATAGAAATAACTCCTAAACTATTTATATCACAAACCTTTTTCTAAAACCATGAAAGGACAAACTAATCCAATGGCGTGGATATCAATGCTTATCTTAGCAATGGTAGTTATTGTCATCGGAATAATGATTGTAAAAAATGGATTATTTCAATAAACGCGGAGGCGTAAACTTCAAAGTTGTGGCGCTAGTCATGGCAATAATTAGTTTCGGAGTTGCAATGCTAATTTATGTGGGAGTCACCGAAATAGTTACAGAAAACGCAGACTTCAATTGCATCGTTGGAAACCGGCTAGCAAACATGGCAGGAGCAACATCAAATCCTTGCCGAACAACTTTAGCCACAATTGAGCAATTAGATTTTAACAAAGATTTAACAATTAATTATATTGAATGTCCTCAATATGCAAGCGAATCTTTACATCTAGAAACTCTGTCTCAGAGGTGTGGAGAAATAAAAGTAATTGACAAAGGAATAATCTGCTGGATAAATTATATGAGCGGTCAGGGAAATTTACAAACTGCAACTTGTTATAATCTATGTATGAAACCTTCTTACGGAAGTATTGAAGTAAAAGATTCTAGTGGGATAATACCTCTTGAATTCAAAGGACTAAACCCTGAACACTTATTCATCTTTGAAGACGACGGGTTCAATGCAGAAAACCCCTCACACACAAGACAATTAATTGCACTAGAACGGCAAGTTACTTACGACGAGCTTCCCGAGGGCTTTATCGGACCCGCTGCTCCAATAACAACCTTCACACCTCCGACTACTTCAAAATTAGAGACACTTAAAATAATTGAACTAGAAGAGACAATTTCGCTTGGCGCCACATCAGTACCTCAAGATGCAATTCAATATCAACGAAGCGGTAGTGGAGACGTAACAATTGTAATTAAAATTCCCTTCCAAGATATCTCTGTTTGGAATCTTGCAAAGGTTCTTGAAGACCAAATAACAACAACAGGAATGCGGCGAGGAGAAATGTATTCAGATAAACTCAGCACAGATAGACTAAGAATGAATACGGTTTCATATGAGGATCAAGGATGGTTTGATTTTGATACTAATATTGCTCAAGGAGGTTCGGCCAACCCAAATGAATTCATAATAAAAGAGGATCAATCTTGGCTAATCCAATACATTGATTCTGCAGATTGGGCACCTGGAGCAACAAGTCTATCAACTTGGTTTGACACAGATATCAGCGACGATTCTCTGAACTACGCATACAACGGCGTCTGCTAAAGTTTTTATATCTCTAAGGTTTTCCATAATCTATGCGACGAGCTCAAGCTAACTGGCAAGTTATTACGCTTCTAATCGCAATCATATTTTTATTAATATTCATAGGATTTGTAGTTGCACTAAAGGGAGGTTCAATGAATTTAGTTGATAAAATCGGCAATTCAGTAAGAAACATAATATAATGGAAGTCGCAATGAAGCAAATTGTCATGATAATTATTGGAATCGTACTCGCAACTCTAATAATTCTATTTGTTCTAGGAAAAATCGGAACGGATGGAAGCGTAACTGAAACAATTCTAGGTCTTCTGGATACGGCAGGAGAGGGAATATAATGCTCAAAGATTTAATTGGAACAATCTTTGGAAAGAAAGATCCAATGTACAGATATATTTACTATCATTCTTTCAAACGTTTTATATTAACATATTTTTTGTTCGCAGTAGGTTTGGCATTAATAAAAATTCTGGACGCAGTAGCACTAGTCAGAATTGAACCTTCAATTGACGGAACAGCATTCTATTTGATAAGTCTCGGAACAATACTAACAACTCTAGCAACATTAGGAATATTGATATCTATAGTTACAATAATTATCTTCATAGCTGCAAAACTTCTAAGAAAACAGACAAATTTTTCTCAACTATTTTTTGCAATGCATTCCATTCTACCTTTTTTTCTAATCATAAAATTAATGCTAACTTTAGCAGTATTCTTCTCAAATATAGTTTATGTTTCAATAGCATTTCACTGGCTGCTTATGGCATCAGTAATCTATTTCCTATTCATAATCGCAAGAACCTCAAGTTATTTTACAACACTTTCACTAATACAGTCAATAATAATTGTAGTCCTAATAACTTCAGGATTTGCAGCAGCACTATATGGCGTATATATTTATTTCACTAATTTAGTGGCGAGTCTAACATGAAAAAAGGTCAAGCACAAAACTACTTTATGGTTATAACAATAATCACAGTTCTTGCTCTAGTTCTAGGAATAATACTCTTTACCACACTTGGTGGAAAAGTAAGAGAAAACCAAGATGTTAATGATGCATTTTGTAAGTCAAGAATTAGCGCTCTCAGTCTAGAAATGAAACCAAGTGAGCTTGGAGAAATAACTCAGTCATTAATAACGCTTTCAGAAGCATTTAGAGCTTCATGTATTCCACAAACTAAAGTAATAGATCCGCAAAATTGGGATGCTTGCGACCCCTCATTCAGAGAACAATCAAAAACTGAACCAACTGCCGCAGCAACCAACTGCGCAATGCATCAAGTTGCAGATAAGATTGAACGGTGCTGGGATATGTCTGGCGAAGGAAGGCTAACTGCGTTCTCCTGGGCTTGCTTTAATATAGTAATATCTGAAGCAAGTGAAGTTCCTGAAATAAGCGAGTATGCTGATTTCAAAAACCAGATAATAAA
>CAZYQG010000045.1:0-3089 GCA_964649785.1 Candidatus Woesearchaeota archaeon
ATGCTCCATCTTGACCCGTAACTCCCGTAATAAGCGCGACCTTTGTCATGAAAGAACCTCAGAACCGAACTTATAAACTTAATTGAACTTAGTTCTATACTTTTGTCACATCAGAGATTTTATAACTATTCACTCAACAATTCATCATGCAAATATTGTTTTTAGGAAACGGACAAAGAGCAAAAGCATGTCTAGAAAAAATAATTGAAACTGATGATATAACTTCAATAATTGTTGAACCAGCTAGATCGGGAGATGTTGTGGAAGATTTTGCAACCACACATAACATACCAATTTATCATCCAAATTCATTTTCAAAAAATTCCGATGGATATAAATTACTACAAGAAAGCGAAGCAGAATTAGCAATCTTATGCGGATATACTAAAATTGTACCTTCCGAATTTCTAAATCATTTCAACTCAAAAAAAGGAACAATAAACCTACACGGTGGAAAAGTTCCAGAATATCGGGGCTCGTCTCCAAGAAGCTGGCAAATTGTCAACGGAGAAACACAAGGAGCATTCACTGTACTTGAAGTTGATGAAGGAATCGACACAAGTTACATTTTAGCTGAACAATTATATGATATAACTGAAAACACAACAATTGCAGATGTAACAAACCTAGAATTAGAAATATTTCCAAAACTATTAAGTGAAGTTCTGGAAGATGTGCGAAATGGAACTCTGGAACGAAGACCTCAGGAAGGAATTGCAAGATATTGGCACCGAAGACGAGAAAGCGATGCACAAATCCATTGGGATACTATGACAGCAGATCAAGTTTACAATCTAATTAGAGCAGAAACAGAACCTTTCCGTGGAGCATTCACATATCATGGTGATGAAAAGATAGATATTTTAGAAGCAAGAAAACTGAGCGAGTTATATGGTGGAACTCCAGGTAGAATAATAAAACCACTTGAGCACGGAGTGGTCGTAATGGCCAAAGATACAGGATTATTAATAACACAAATAAGACACAAAGAAAAAAAATATTCTCCAAATGAATTACTAAAGTCCGGAACACAATTTATTTAGAATTCTTAAACAACAAATGAGCTACACCAATAATCAAAGCATAAATTGTATACACTCTCGCAAACAAAGCAAACAAAGACCCAATCACCAAATCAACAGACAAAATATTTGAAATTAAGTAACTATTTGAGACTTCCATAAATCCTAAACCCCCTGGAACTAACGAAATAAAAATAATCAATGCACTCAAACTATTAACCAACATCATCTGAATAAATCCCGAGTTAAGATTAATTATATTAGACAACAAAACCCAATTATATACAACAATAAACCAGGAAATAAGAGTAAGGATAAACGCAGTGCTCAATGAAATATAATTAATATCCTTAAGAACTTGTAATCGATTCATTAAAATTGATTTAAACAAAATAAAACTTAAAATACTAAATGCCACCACCACACCAAAAATCTTCAAAGAAATATAATTCAGTACAAAACTCGCAAACAAAGCAAACAATATTACTACCAAGAAATCGAAAAACTTCTCAAGCATAAATAATTGAAGTGTTGTTCTACGCTTAACTCCGTCAGAGTCTTTCAATAACTGTAACTTAACTCCTTCACCTAGTGAGGCCGGAGTATAAACTCCAATTCCCAAAGCAACAGAATTCATCACATAAAGTTTCTTGAAAGGTATAGAAATACCAATTGATTTTAACAAAACATACCAACGCATCGTACGTACTAAAAAATACAAAATAACAAAACCAGTTATAGCTACAATATTATTTACAATACCATTCAACACAATACCATTCAACACAGAAAAATCAAAAGTGTAAAGATAAACACTCAAGATGGACAGACCAAGTACAAACAAAAGTCTCTTCAAATTATTGGTAATTAAACGTTCATATCGTCTCATTATCCAAGCTCTACTAAATAGATTTATATAAATTACTATCAACGAGTAATAATGAAAAAATCAGTGATATTTTCACTATGCATGTTATTGTTAGTATTTTCAATTCCACACCTGCTAGGATACACAACACTGGAAAACTATGCACCTTGCAATACTGTAGCAAATCATGATTGTGTAGGTCAGAATGCTGCCATAAAAGAAGTTGCTGAAGGAAATATAATTGCTGAAGACAGCCAACTATACGAAAATAAAAACATTAACATAAGCCCAATTTCACTTCTAAATCCAATTCTCTATGCACCCTTCTTTTTACTAATACCTTTAATCGGAGTAAATTTAACAATAATAATTGCAAAAACATTTTTTATAGCAATTAATTTCATACTACTTTTCATGTTAGGAAATATGATTTTCAGAAATGAAAGATTTTCAATACTATTTTCAATAGCAATAGTAACACAAATGATTTACAAAGATTTGATGTTAATGATTTTCTATCTTATCTCACTTATTTCAGCACCACTCTCTGAAAACCTTCTGGGGTTAATTGGAAGAAACCTATCAAACTTAACAATTCACGCACCCCTAATTTTTGAAAGAGTCACACGACCAAATCTAACTTTCATTCTGTTAATGATTTCTTCAATACTTCTTATCAAACTGATGAACACACGAGAACACACATTAAAAACAAAAGCGTTGATTGGATTAGCATGGAGCTCACTTTTCTATTCATACTTTTACAATTTCGTAGTATTCTTCATAACAGTTGCATTCCTAGCTACATTTTATTTAGTTAAAGAAAGACAAATTGCATACAATCTAATTCAAACCACTTTCTTTGCAACACTATTTTCTATTCCTTTCTGGTTAAATTATCTAAATTTCAAAAATTCCAACTTTTATGCAGATTATATGATACGTGTTGCTGTAGAACAAGGACATTTTATTAGAATTCTTGCAGATTACCTTCCGTGGGCAATTATTCTAACAACCTTCCTTATTCTAAGTAAAAATTTCAAGAAGGAATGGGTATATTTTGTAACAGCATTTACTTTAGCAGGAATAGCAGGATTAAATCTACAAATAATTACTGGATTCAACCCTGAACCAGATCATTTTTCAAGATTAGTAGTTTTTGGAATCGAATTCATTTTCCTAAGTTTAATTTATTTAAC
>CAZYQG010000046.1:0-3079 GCA_964649785.1 Candidatus Woesearchaeota archaeon
CGCGGGCTCGTTTAAGCGAGAAGACGCGGCGCTTCGGTGCCGCTCACTATCCCATATAATTTTAATAAAATAAGTGCGAGTTTCCCCGCACTTCCCGGCAGTTGTACGACGTCAGGCAGTCAGATTTAAACCAAAACCAAACCACACATTCTACAGTAAACTTCGTCATCTCTACTTGAAACTACTACGGCCATGTGTGTAGGTGCACAATCCATACAGTCCAAGTTATGTATTCCTGGTAATTCCATGTCGATCACAATGACTCTAAGGCAAAACTAGTATAAGAAAATACTTGTAAAAATATGGAAAAATGAACGATTATATTCGGAAGACTTATAAGTTTTTGAAATATTATTCCATTATGAAGCTAGATGATAAAGATATGGACATCTTGAGCCTGCTAAAAAAGAACGCAAAAAGTACAACTCAACAAATTTCTCGAGAACTGAATATTCCAATTACTACAGTCCATAACAGAATTAAGAAACTTGAATCTGAAGGAATTATCTCAAAATATACTGTTGTTCTTAATCAGAAAAAGTTAGGAAAAACAATTTCAGCAAGACTTGCAATCAGAGTAACAAAACTTGCAGATCAGAACAAAATCTGTAATGAATTATTAAACTTAGAGGCAGTTGATAGAGTCTATCAAATAACTGGCGATCACGATATTGTTGCTAAAGTTTGTTTAAGTGATATTGAAGAATTGCATTCTTTGATTATGACTCAACTAAGAACTATGCCTGAAATACAAAACACAAGTACAACAATCGTTTTGAAAGAATTTAGAAAGTAGGATTAATCCTTAATTAATTCCTCTCTTAATTTAGGTAAAGGTGATCTTCCGTCTAAAGAATCATTTTGTTTATATTCTCTATTTGCCAATGCCATTGTACTTGCAGTTATTAATGAAGCCAAACCGCTTGCCAATGCCACTTGAGAATTACTAAATCTAATAGGTTTCTTAGTTTCAGTTTCTATAATTGGCATAGATTCTAAAATAGTTTCATTTGAATCAAGAATGAGTTCATCAGATATAACTTCAGTCTCATAACAACCCATATCAATATCAATTGGAACTGCACCTAACTCTGCGTTAATAGGTACAATTACTTGTGGAAAATAAGGATATCTAGGATTATTTTTTGAATCATAATTAATATTTGTTGTAGCACCGTTCACTAGTGGAGCAGAAGGTAAAGATCTAGTTAATTTCAAATCCAATGTGTCTGCATCAGTAAGATTATTTTCGCTAATTAATTCTGAAATTTTTAATTCCAAATAAGTCTTTCGTGATTCTTTTGCAATTAATCTTGAAAGCGCATCATTCAATTTATCACTTTTTTGAGGGGTTGTCTCTGAGGTCCACCAATTAACAATTTCATATTCATTATGGCTGAAGTTCTTATCCAAATTATCTTCATCATAATAACGATCATCTAACGGTTTCTTAAGATGGATTACTTCTCCGTTTTTTTCAGTAGATAATTCTAGAGCCATATCATAATCTACCACCCTATCATCTTTATCTCCAAAATTAATTAACATATTTGAAAGAAATGGAACAGTCCCGATGTCACTGTCAAATCTTGAAATCATAAAGATATCATGAATTCCATTATAACCGATATTCCCGGAGACTGTTGAACCTTGAGTTAATAATATATTTCCGTCCTCATCAGATTCCAATCCAAAACTTGTTTGGTTATAAGTGGGGTAAAAGTTTGAGTGTTCAGCAGTGTAATTATCAGCTAAATTAATTTTTAATCTGAAAGGTACTTTTGGATCACTAGAACATTCACTATAAAGTTCAAATGGCGCGGTTTCTTTATAGTTGTAAGTTATATTATCTAAATCATCTGTATAAAATTGAGCTCCATTATCTTCCGAATAAGAAGGAGAAAAATTATCATCCAAGGTACTTCCTGCCATATCCTTAGCAGCACCTGTTAAAGCTAAACCTGCTAAAGCACTTAATCCAAGCGCAGCTTTTCCTATTTTTCTAGCGATATTGCCAAAAGGAGAAGGTTCTTTTATCTCTTGAACGCTTTGAAATTCATTATCTAGAACATCCAATTCAGAGTGAATTCTATAAAATTCATCAGTGTTTCCACTTTGAATTGCAGAAATTTCTCGCTCAGCTAGAGCTTCTTTTCTTGCTGAATATTCGTTCATATCCATATTAAAGTCCCAAAAAATGACTATAAAAGCGTATCTAAATCCCGAAATAACCAAATGAATAACCTTTTAAACCAACTAATCAAGCTAAACTATCAAGAATTCGTTCTTGGTAAACAAAAAAATGAAAGGAACAGTAAAGTGGTTCAACCCAACAAAAGGTTTCGGATTCGTTGAAGGCGAAGATGGTACAGATTACTTTGTACATCAAACAGCTATCAAGGATGACAAAAACTTGAGAGAGGGTGATAACGTAACTTTTGATGCAGTTGATGCAGAAAGAGGGAAACAAGCACAAAACGTAGAATTAGCAGAGTAATACTTCTTAAACGAATATTAGTTTGGAAATTGAGATTATTCTGTAAGTAATAGTTTCAAGAGGTGGTGTAAAAGCCACCTTTTCTATTTTTAATTATTAAAATAACAATTTTTCATCCCACTTATCTTTAGTATATATTTTTCGTATTTCTAACTCTTTAGGGTATAATGCTAATTTTTCATTAAACTTTTCTTCAGTTTCAGTATGGAGGATCTCATAAATAATCCCTTCTGAAGTAAAAACATCTGCTCGACCGCCTTTTTCAAAGATAACTTCAGTCATTACATCAATTCCTAATTTTCTCAGTGCAATAAATACTTCAAATTTTCTAAGTTCATGTTCAAAAGTATTAGCCGAACTATATCTAAAACAATTCCAATGACTTCCCGTTCGATTAGAGAACCTAACTAATTGACTTATTTTATTTTTAAACCTAAACTTGTCAAGCTGATTCATCTAGAATTTTTTAAATGAATGTTTAACTAAGTTTCTATAATTGAGCTTCAATAAATGTTGAAATCAAAACATTGATAAATATCCTTTGCATAATAATAATATGGTAAAAAATATACCTTGTCCAAA
>CAZYQG010000047.1:0-2865 GCA_964649785.1 Candidatus Woesearchaeota archaeon
AATTTTACTTGCCCCTTTTCTGTCAGGATGTTTAAATTCAAAACGGTAGATTGGAGCTCCAATATATTTTACAGTTAATTCGCCATCCTTTTCTTCTGCAAACTTAATTGCATCTTTGACTGTTTTTTTGATGATTTCTAAACCATTCGGAGATTTAGATTCCATTGTAACTTTGAATTTTAGATTTGCTGTTTTTATCTTAATTCTTCCTTGAACAACTGAAATTAAACTTTCTTTTAGTGTTTTATCTAACTTTAGTTCGTTTAGTAAGGTGTTGTCAGATATCACTTCTGAAAAGAAGGGGAAAATTAAACCATATTTATCCAATAGTGGTTTTCCGATTTTTGTAAATGCTTTGTCATAATCAACATCAGCTTGTTTTGCCGCAAAACTAATTATTTCGTCAGCAATTTTTTCATTTTTCCATTCAGTCTCTTTGGTACGCTCTTGTGATGCCCCAACTTTACGGATAGAAAGGTCAATACCCGATGGTCCTGATTTGATTACCTTACCAACAATTTTTCGACCCATTTTGAAAAAAACCTTTAGAGTTCTAACTTGCTTCCGATGCATTTCTGAAGTGTTTAGAACTGCTTTCAAATCCTTATATTCGTCCAAAGTTAACTCAACTTTGTGAAATGAAACACCCACTACGGTAGCTATTACAAAATCTCCAACTTCAGGTAGTCCATCTCTTAAATACATGAGCGTGATTACAGTTCCTTAATTACTTTAGCAATTAATTTAGCCTTACCACCTGTTGACTTTGCTAGAATTTCTTTACAGACTGAGCAAGTTACATCGCCAGCTGCCTTTTCGAAGACAATTTGTTCATTCTTACATTTAGAACACTTAACCTTCAGGAACTTTGATTTAGTTACTTTTAAATTTGCCATTATACTTGTGTTGCCTTTTTCAGTCGATTGTATGACCGTGGTTGAGACTTACCACATTTTTCGCAAGTTAATAGGAATGTTGGCTTTGAAGTTTGTTTGTGTTTTGTAGCTGCTTTAGCTCTTGGCATTCCACCATATCCTGCCATAATCTTGAAAACTCTTCGAGCTCCTTTATTCAGTGCGTTTTTCTTTGTCTTCGGACGTGGTTTGTTTTTCATCAGTTTCATTGTGTGTTCCTGATGCTTTCTGCAATCCTTCGCCGGACAATACGTTCGAACTGTTTTTGGGAATTTCATTGTTTTGTATAACTTCTGAGGTGTTTATAACTTCTTCGGTATCGCTGCTTGCTGGTGTTGCGAATGTTATCTCGTCAGTAATTTTACTTGGTTTTTGCGCATTCAAAAGTTCAATAACTTCTTTCGGCAATTTAACTTTATCACCGGCAGTGAAAGGCCCATATTTGTTCATATTTGGCCCATAGAATTCGGGAGTATCTGAAGTAATTGTATATTCTTCTAGAGCTGTGCTTTCTTCTTTATTTTTTTCTACTTGTTTGCTAATTGCTTCTTTCAATTCCTTTTTTGCAGTTTTTTGTCCCTCTTTGAAATGTGTTTTTATGTCCAGATCCTCTCTAAGTTTTAATTTCTGCATTATTTTACTCGGATAATTACCGTCGTTATCAATTGTTGCAGTAAATCCTTTTCTAAATCTCTTTATTACGAATATTAATTGATCATATAACTCTTCTTCAATCTCGAGCATGTTACTTGTATCTCTAATCGAATTTTCTACCCTGCTATTGAAAACTGCTCTATTGATTAATTTTCTTTCTCTTCTTTCAAGTAAATCCTTTATGACTCTGCTTGCATTTCCAATTTCAATTTGTACTTTTGCACGATTATGCGTTGCGAATAAATTGGTGGATTGATTCTGACCTTGTGTCGCCGTCTCCTTTTCCTTGAAATATTCTTTGATTTTTCTAAGATCTTCTTTTGTTAATTCTTGTAAATCTGATGAGAATTTCTCATTTCTAGAAATTTCATATATATCCTCATAATTAAAGGTCTCAACCATCGATTAAATTTCTAGTTCAGATTTAAGTATATTGTTATGATTGAGTGGAAGATTTCTTTTTCTTGGGTTTTCCAAGTTTTACACTTACATAAGTTAGTGGATTCTTTATTTTTTTACAAGTAGAGTCTGGTGAACAAACTCCAAGACCAATGTAATATTCTTTACAATTTGGCGGTGGAATTGTTTTTCCTTGTCGGCTGTGCCAGATTAGTTGACTTCTAATATACCCTTTCTTTAGTGGTGGTGAGTTTTTCTTATTCCAATCATATACTTTATTTTCGAGTTCTGCCCAGTCCATGTCAAAATTCTTGTAGAAATTTATTAATGCCAATAGTGCCCTCTTTCTTCCATCCTCTAATCCGTTATGAATTTTTTTCATGCAAGGTGGAAATAAATCTTCATTTAATTCTAATTTTATATGTTCATAAGAACGTTTGAAAGTTCTAGTTTCTTGTTCTTCAATTTCTTCGACAGTAATTCCTGCGAAAAGTTTTTTTGCTTCTCCGACTTCTGCTTGATCTCTTTTGAAGAAAGGTTTTGTTTCCTTTACGTTTTCTAATTTTGCAAATTCTTTTTTGAAAGATGAAAGTTCTTCTGGTTCAATCACAATTGATGCTAATCCAGATTTTTCATGTAAGCTGTATGGGCTCCGAATTAAGTGTCTTGGACTTGCCATTGCTAAATCAATGTCCATTAGTTTTAGATAATCAATTTTTCCATCTACTGTAATTTCTTCTCGAGATTTTTCTGTCTTTTTTAGAAGTGCGTTGAAATCTTGTTCATAATATTGAGGATTTGAGTCGTGTAGATAGTCCTTCAATTCGTTGTTTAGTTTTTTTAGAAATCTTTGAAGTAAAATTGGTTATTATTTGGGAACTACATATTTTTGTGGTTG
>CAZYQG010000048.1:0-2859 GCA_964649785.1 Candidatus Woesearchaeota archaeon
GTGATTGAGCCAAAACAAACCTAGTATTCATTCAAAAATATCAAAATAGTTTATGACGTAAATTTTCTTGACAAGAATTTGTAAACTTGCATCTATCGATTTACGCATGAAAACAGTTTAGGAATTAACCAACAATGAAAGAATTTATTTTTCGTTCATCCAATGAAATTGGATTTCTCATATCGGACCAGAGATATGCACACTAACTGGCATATAGAATAAGACTAATTCTAGAAAATTCTTAATTGAGATTAATATCCTGTATTATTGTTGAAACTTCTACTCCTTTCTATCCTAGCAGTTGCAATGATTGGAGTGATTATTCCAATTACAGATGCACAAGTAGCTTATCGTGGAGAATGGGGACTGCTGGAAATTACTGATGGATTTGATCCGTCTATTTCCAGCATATGGGAACCAGGAAACAGAATAACTATTACTGTAACTGATCCGGATTTTAACAAAGATCCAAACAGTATTGAAAAAATTACATTTCCTTCATCTAATGATTTTGTACTTGTAAATTTTGATGGGGGGGATCCTAATATAATAATGAATAAAAAACAAAGTTCAATACCTCATGTTGGTCATAAGCCTGGAATTTTTCATCTTCCTTCTAGTGAGCGACTAATATTAGGTCTTGAAAATTTTGACTGTGACAATTATTTCTCCAGTCGGTGGTTTTCTGATGTATCAAACCAATGCACTGACCCCAACAATAATCCATATGTGTATCCTGACGGTACCAAGAATTTAGTTGCGCTAGTAAGAGATGATAATTTTGGATTCCTGGGTACGCATTATACTCCAGATTCTGTGACAACATTATCTGACGGAGATTTCATAATAATCCCCAATATGCCAGGACTTGACACCTATCTTCATTCATCTAATAATGATTTTAGAATTGGGAGCAATCCAAACGCTTTTCATTTTGCAGACTATGATCTTCGTTCTTTGAATGAAAAACTTTCCAGTGGCAAAATAAACTCAATTAAAATAGAAGCTATAGGTGCAAACTGGTCATATTCTCCATCATTGTTGCTTGTTGGCCCAACCTCCAGTTTAGAAGGTTTTATTCCAATTAATTTAACAGCAGAGGAAGTTCAAGCTGCATCTCTTGACGCATATACTCTCAAGATTACTTTTCTTGATGTCGAACCTAGCACTCAGTTTTCTCCAAATCAGATCATTCCATTACATTTTGACATTGCAACATTTGGATACAGAAACGATGGCCATTACAAAACTGACTATCTACTTGACTATAGTTTCAGATTAGAAGTTGAAGAAACTGGTGCTGATACCGGAGTCTTTACTGGTACTGTCGAATACAAATTGATAACTGGAAAAAATGTTGCAGATGTAACAAATTATTCAAACCTTGATCCATCTTCAAAAAATCTTATAATCCCATCTCTAATCCATGAAAATAATGGACTTAGACTTTCATATTATGAACTTGGAAGAGATGGAGTTGTAACCCAAATGGCCGACCAAATTAATGAGTATTTTTATCCTGCACCAATTCCAGATATTACATTCACTACTGATGAAGATACTCCTATCACCATAACGGACATTGATTGGGGCGTATATGTGAAGGTGGACAATAATGACCAAGATGAAACAAATATTGGAGAAATAGAAATCATCGGAGATCATGAATCTGGAATAACATTCACTCCTGCAGCAAATGCATTTGGAACATTTGAAATTCCAATTAATGTTGACTATGGATATCCTGCATTGGATTGGCGTGTAACTGCAGCAGAATATGGCCACGCAAAATATTTCATTACAATCAATCCTGCATATGATCCTCCAACCGCTCTAAATATTCAATCAAATGAGTTTGGAAATCCTAGTATGTACAATTTTGATTGGACTGCCCAATCTTTTACATTAACTGAAGACACATCAATTGAGATTCCTATAGATTCTTCATGTAATCTTGCAGGGTATCGATGTAATAATGCCGGCATATCTGGAATGTCGCTAAAAATTGCAAATCCTGACCAAGCATCATTAACATTGATAGTAGTTGAATCTCCATCAAACGGACAATTTACTGTCGATGATGAAAAATTGTCATATACTCCATCACCAGATTTTTCAGGTCAAGATACGATGATGGTCAAATTCAGTGATGGAAGTAATGATTCTGAAGATATTACCATAACATTTAGTGTAGAAAATGTTCAGGATATTCCTATAGCGCAAACAGGTACAGATCAAAGCGTTGAACCAGGAAGTACCGTTCAGTTAAATGGCTCTTCAAGTTCTGATGCAGACAATGATCCTATTACGTATAGTTGGATTCAGACTGCAGGAGCTCCTGTCACTCTAACTGATAGTACGATTGCAAATCCTCAATTCACGGCCCCAAGTGATGCAGGACAGTTAACCTTCATGCTTACTGTAAGTGATGGAGTAGCAACAAGTAATCCTGATGTGATTAACATCTACGTAGGTTCTGCAGTTCCAACGCCAACTCCTCCTCCATCTGTTTCAAATGTAAATTCTAATGCTTCTGATGGGGCCATACTGTTGAACTGGCAAGCACCTTCTGATGATGGTGGAGCTCAAATCACAGATTACATTTTAGAGTATAGGGAAGAGGGAACTGATTCATGGAATACGTACAATGACGGAACAAGTACTTCCACATCAATTCTAGTAACAAATCTTGAAAATGGAATTACATACGAGTTTCAAATCTCAGCAGTAAACTCTGTAGGAACGGGTGATTCATCTGCATTGATAAAAGAAACTCCAATTATTGCAGAGACGATAACTCCTGAAGTTGTACCTGAAGAACCAGTTGTACCTGAAGAACCAGTTGTACCTGAAGAACCA
>CAZYQG010000049.1:0-2836 GCA_964649785.1 Candidatus Woesearchaeota archaeon
CTTTTTTAGAAGTGCGTTGAAATCTTGTTCATAATATTGAGGATTTGAGTCGTTCAGATAGTCATTCAATTCGTTCTTTAGTTTAGTAAGAAATCTTTCAAGTAAAATTGGAAATGATTTCGCAACTACATATTTTCCTCGTAGAATTTTTTCTGGAAATGCTTCATGTGGAACTGAGATGTGCCAACCTTTATTTCCTGAAAACTTTAATCCAATTGAATTTACGCCATGGCTTTTTAGATATTCGATAATTAGTTGTGCTGTTTTTACAGAGTAATCAAACCACGGACAATCTATATCAATAATTAAATCCCAACCCTCTCTTAATTCTTTGAGTTGTCCTTCTGTTGTTTCTGGAGAAAGTTTTAATGGATCTGAAAAGTTTTCTACTGAAATATGGAATGAAGTTGTACCTCTTCTTGCGAATTCTTTTACATCAGCAGGGAACTGTAATATTTGAGGTCTCTTTCCGAAACCGCCCTTGTTAAGTAAAACTGCTACTTCTTTGTTCTCGGTAGATTGAACGATTGCTAACGCTATATCTTGTCGAGAATACCATCTGATAACGTCAGATTGCTTCATAGAATTTTCTGCGAGTTAAAGGTTATTAATTCTTCTTTAGTGAATAAGTAACAAATTCTTTTCCACCAATTCTTTTTTCTGGAGGAATTAATCTGAATCCGAGAAGATTGTAAACAGCTTTTTCAGTTTTTGTCGGAATCTGTTCGTTAGTTTTTCTGTCAAATATTCCCCACTCTGAAAGTTTGTAGCCTTGTTTTATTGCTACTTTTCTTAACATAACATTATGTTCAATGCTTCCGGTAAAATATTGTGCTGCAGCACCGTAGGATTCTGGTGGAACAACTCTTAGGTCGATTTGCAAGAATCCGTCAAAAAGAATTGAACTTTTTGTTTCTCCCTTTACAAGAGTTCTTAACGCTTCAGGCATTTTTGTGAAGAAATTCATTACCTGTTTTGGTTTTGTTGATGAGACTAGGATATCAATATCTCCAATTGTTGACTTCTTTCTTCTGAGTGAACCCATGTAATTTACTTTTTGAACTTCTTTTAATTTTTTCAGACGGGAAACAACTTTCTTTGCAATTGGAAGCGCATCGCTTCTTGGAATTCTATTTTGAGATTTCTTCTTTCTTTCAAGGTTTCTTAGAAGTTCTGTTTCAGTTCTTTTCCCGAAACCTTCGAGTGCTTGGATTTTTCCTTTTTTTGCAGCCGATTTTAATTTTGCTATTGAGTTAATTCCCAATTCTTGGTAGAGTCTCTTTACTTTCTTTGGACCCATTCCTGGAATTTGCAGAATGTCAAGGACTCCTTTTGAGATTTCTTTTGTGAGACTTTTGAATTTGTCAGAGTTTCCTTTGTGTTTTAGCATATATTCAATATTTCCAGAAATTCCCTTTCCAACTCCATCAATTTCCATTATTGCTTTAATTCCGCCTTGTTTGTAGAGTTGAGTCAGATTTTGAGATTCATCTTCTATTGAACGTGCTGCTCTTCGGTAAGCCAGAGGTTCCCAACGAACATCCATAATTTCTAATAAGTCAGCGATTTTATACAAGTTTTCTGCCACTTGTTTGTTTGTGACCATGTAGATTTATTGTTTTGCGAGTTAATTAAAGTTACCTTTGAGTTGAAAGAGTTATATATGATTAACAATTATTTTTGTTATGCCTAGAAAACGATCCAAGAAAAAAAGCATGAATTTTAATGAATATCTGCCTTGGATAGTTATTGGCGTATTAGTTTTAATTTTTATTGGAGCGGGACCAACTGGAAAATTTACCGTCGCAGAATCTCCCGGAACGTTTTTGGGTTTCCCAGAATCTAACTGTGTAGAAGCTCTCAAATATTTCTTTCCTGAAGTAACTTCTACACCTCCGACTTTGGATACTTGTCAATCAAATAGCGATTGTCCTTCTGGAGCTTCCGAAGCAGCCAATTGTTGTGCAGGACCGGCAGCTCTGACATTCCCCGCATCATCGTTATCCTTAATTGTAGTTATTGGAGAAAATTCACCAGCACTTCATACCAAATTTGCGTCAGATTATATACAAAATATTGCTGTAGGATTTACACCGTTACAACTTGATACTGAAACCACTCTTGGAACTGGAAATAATTTGGTACTGATTGGTGGTTCAAACGTTAATAGAGTTTCTGCTAAAGTACTTGGAGAGTTTTTTCCTACTGACATGTGGAATTCGTCATTATCTACGCCCGGTTCACAAAATCTATTCATGAATATTGACTGGGATGGAGATGGTGTTGGAGATGGAGATAATGCAATTATATTAATTCCCGAACAACAACGTATTTGTGGAACTGCTCAAAATGTTTGTATGAATGAAAATACAGCAAATCAAATTAACTCCTGGACTGCAGATGATGTGGCATTCAGAGCAGCAGCAGCATTCTGCGGTGAAGATAAAGATGATGATGGGTATTTGCCAGAAGAGGTTCAAATATTTAACACTATGAAGAGAATTAGTTTTGATTTTGATAAAGACATGATAAATAGAATGGTTTTTGATTGCGATGATAATGATTTAGTTACCAATAATGGAATATATGTGCGAAGTATATGGAGTATATTTTCTAACTCTTATCACGATATTTCGCATGAATTGAGTTATAATTGTTCAGCAAGCGATACAGTTAGAACCGTACCTGATTTTAATCAAGATGCTCAACCTGAAATGCCACCAGAAGAACCAATTATGCCACCGAGTGAATCATCTGAAGAACAAGAGGGGTCACTAATTCAGGCAACTTTTGAATAGTATAAGTCAAAAACGAATAATTACTTTATATTATCTTC
>CAZYQG010000050.1:0-2737 GCA_964649785.1 Candidatus Woesearchaeota archaeon
TACAGACGCTTCAACCAAACGATCCAAAGGTCAAACACGACCGATCAACAACGAGACAGAGCGAGCAGAGTTAGCGGCAAACTTATCTGCAGTGGACTATGTGGTTCTATTTGACGAAGATACACCAAAAGAATTACTCAATGAAATACAACCAAACATACACGTAAAAGGCGGAGATTATAAAGAATCAGACTTGCCAGAGTCAAAAATAGTTCAAAAATATGGTGGAGAAATAAAAATAGTCAAACTTGTTGAAGGAAAATCATCAACCAACACAATAACAAAAATAATGGAGACTCAAAATGACTGAACACTTCGTAGTAACAGGTGGAGCAGGATTCATCGGATCAAACTTAGCATTAGAATTACAAGAAAGATATCCAGAATCAAAGATAACAATTATCGATGATTTTAGCACAGGACACTTCAAGAATCTTTACGGTTTCAAAGGAGAAGTTATTACGGCAGATTTACGAGAGTTTGATTGGAACACCTTAAACACTCCAACAGCAATATTTCACCAAGGTGCACAAGTTGTAACAACTGAAACTAATCAGAAGCTCGTGATGGAAATCAATGCAAATACAACAAAGAGACTAATCAATTACTGTGTGAAAAATAATATCAAACTAATCTACGCATCTTCAGGAGCAACGTACGGACTAACAGAACCACCAAACACTGTCGGAAAGGACGAACTTCCAGCAAACATATATGGATACTCAAAATTAGCTTGTGACAACATAGCAAGACAGACGCTGAAGGAAAACCCAAATGCCCACATTGTTGGATTGAGATACTTCAATGTTTACGGACCAAGAGAGTCTTACAAAATGGAGACAAAGATGTCGTCAATGGTCTGGCAACTGTACTTGCAGATGAAAGAAGGAAACAAACCAAGAATATTCAAACATGGACAACAAAAGCGAGACTTCGTTTATGTTAAAGACATAGTTGAATCAAATATAATTGCAATGAACGCACCATCTGGAATATACAACATAGCGACAGGAACTCCAGAGGACTTCAACAAAATAGTTGAGGAACTAAACAAAAACTTAGGAACAAACCTCGAACCTGAATACATTGACAATCCTTACAAATTCTATCAAGAGTTCACACAGGCAGACACAAACAACTTCTTACCAAACTACAAACCCAAATACAATTTGGAAAGCGGAATCAAAGAATACATTGAATGGATAAAAGAAAATGAAAATATTATTGTTTAAGATCGGAGCAATTGGAGATACGTTAATGACAACTCCTTTAGTCAGACAACTCCGACAAGCACATCCTAACTCAAGAATTGATTATCTAATCGGAAAGTCTGCATCACAAGCGCTTCTAAACAATCCAAACATCAACAATATAATAAAATTCGACGAATCAATGTTCTTCAAAAAGAAACCACTTAAAATAATTAACTTAATTGCAGGAATAAGGGAAGAAAACTATGATGTAATTTTTGTTCTTGACCGACATTGGATTTTCAACATAACTGCACGACTGTTTAATATTCCAACACGAATCGGATTCGATAGAAATGGAAAAGAAGGATGCGGATTAACTCACAAAATACATTATGGACGAAGACGGCATGACATCTATTACTATCTAAACCAACTTAATGCACTGAATATTGAACCAAATTATTATGATACAAAACTAGACCTAATTCTAACAAAGGAAGACAAAAACTTCGCAAACAAATTCTTTAAAAGACACAAACTAACCAAAAATACAATTGGAATCTGTCCCGGTGGAGGAGACAATCCAGGACAAACATTAAACGCCAAGATCTGGAATGTCAAAAAGTATGCTGAGCTTGTAAAAAAGATCAGACAACCAATACTTTTGATTGGCGGACCTACCGACAAAGACAAAGAAGAGACAATCTTGAGGAGCAAAACATTGAATTCAGTAATTGGAACAACAACGATACACCAAAGTGCAGCCCTAATGGCAAAATGTGATAAGATAATTTGTAATGACTCCGGACCAATGCATATCGCTTCTACAGTCAATAACAAGATAATTGCACTGTTTGGACCAACAGATCCAAAACGACTTGGACCACTAAACAAAGGAAGCAAAGTAATCTGGAAACAGAAAGAACCAAGCTACAACAACAGAGGAAAATATTTTGGAAACGGCCAAGAACTGAACAAAATAAAAGTAGCCGATGTTTTGAGGGAATTAAGATGAAAGTATCATTTATTGGCGAATTCAAAGATTTCAAAGCAGAAGGATTAATGCAAATCCAAGGAGCGATTAAGAATTATTTACAGAAGAAAAATATCAATATAACTCATAATGATCGATCGGCAGAGTTCTTCCACATCCACTCTTCAGGGTTTCTGCCTGTGATAACTAACAAACAGATTACAAGTAAAACAATATATTCCTTACATTCCAATTTAGCAAGCAACCCATTAGAATACTTGAGATATATAATTGAATATTCAAAATTCTACGAACAATCACCAATAAACTATCTAAAAAGAATGATTCCTGCAACAATAACTAATTTCATACCTCTCACTTTCAAAACTCGAGCAATAAGCAAAATGAATACAATTGTAGTCCCAACAAAATACCTAAAAAACAAACTAAATCTTCCAAACACCAAACTAATCCGACTGGGAATAAATACAACCAAATTCAAACCAATCAAAACACAAAAAAACAAGAAACAAAAATAAGCGAACAATGGACACAACAAACCACACAAACG
>CAZYQG010000051.1:0-2632 GCA_964649785.1 Candidatus Woesearchaeota archaeon
TGCGATTATTTTGTTACCGTAAAAACTGAAACAAGCAATATCACCAAAAGTTCCACACATTTTTCCATTGTAAGTTGCACCATGAACTTCGGCACAGTCTTCAATCACTTTCAAATTGTGTTTTTTAGCAATTGCCATAATTTTATCCATATCTGCAGGATGACCATAAACTGATGCAACAATAATTGCCTTGGTTTTATCAGTAATTCTTTCTTCAATCAAATCAGGATCCATATTCCAAGTCTCGCTTTCAGAATCAATTGTAATCGGAGTTGCACCAGCATAGAAAACAGAATTTGGAACAGCCATCATTGTAAATTCAGGCACAATTACTTCATCACCTTCACCAATTCCAAGAGCTTCAACTGCCAAATGCAAAGCTGTTGTCCCATTACTATTTGAAATACCATGTTTCAAACCAACAAACTTAGAAAAATCTTCCTCAAACCTCTTAACATACTTTCCGCCAGAAGAAATCCATCCAGTATGCATACAATCAACCACATATTTCAGTTCATTTCCATCAAGAGTCGGTTCACATACAGGTATCATTTTTTCCTCGCATCAGCAATCCCTTCCTTAAGATAAGAATGCCAATTCTCATCTACATCTTTAAAGAATTTGGCTTCGGAATGATCACCATTTGTTTTCAGATTGTCAAAACTTTTAACGCTTCCTTTAACCAAAACATTAACAGAATGAGTTCCAGTCTCAATTCCAAAAGGACCTTCATCAAAAATAGTCTCATAAGCACCAACAATTGCAACATCACTGATTTCTAACCCAACTTCCTCTTGAATTTTACGAATTGCCGCATCTTTAATCGTTTCCCGCTTGAATATCCGACCACCGGGAAACCACCACTGATTCTTTGCAGGCTCATTATCACGTTTAATCATCAAAATTTCACCAAGCTCATTCTCAATAACAACATCAACACAAGGAATGGCAAGTTTCTCAAGTATTTCTCTATATTCTTCAAGAGGTATCATCTTACAAATCATATTTGTCCTTATCACGACCTTTGTATGGACCTGGTTTAACTTCAACCAATGAAGTTTCTTCTAAAAATTTAATCGCATGAGCACAAGAAATCATTCCAATATCACCTTCAGACATTTCAATTGATTTCCAAAGCTTTGAATCATTATCAAACAACTCCAAAATCATTTTACCCTTTTCAACATAAAAGAATTCAAAATAATCATGTTTCTTAGCATCAACTTTGTAATGTGCATGAGGTGGAACATCTTTTCCAGGACCACGAACATGAATTGCAAATTGCATAGGCAAATCTTCAGGAGTAGGAAACTCTACACCGCCTTTTCGAGCCCACTTTGTAAGTATAACTCCAACAACTTTTCCATCCAGCTCTAATACTTCAGCCATTATTCTTTATGAGTATATTTGGGAGCAAGCTTCAAATTCCAATCAGTATAATTTGGAGCATCCCAGGGAAATTGTTTACCTTCAAGATAATTTTCCCAACGATTCAAATCTTCCTTAATCATCTTCGAGATAAGTTCTCGGAATTTAACTTTAGGTTCCCAACCAATTTCTTCTTTAGCCTTAGTTGCATCTCCTAGAAGAATATTAACTTCAGAAGGTCGAATCAAACTTTCACTTGTTTTAACATAATCTTTGTAATCTAGTCCAACTTCCGAAAAAGCAATCTCACAGAACTCCCTAACCGTATGAGTTTCACCCGTAGCAACAACATAAGTCCCGGGTTTTTCTTGTTGCATCATCATCCACATGGCTTCAACAAAATCTGGAGCATAACCCCAATCTCGCTTTGAATCAATATTACCTAAAACTAATTCCTTCTGTAATCCGAGCTTAATCCGAGCCACAGCATTTGTAATCTTACGAGTCACAAATTCTAATCCTCGAGTTTCAGATTCATGATTAAATAAAATTCCTGAGACTGCATACATATCATAAGCTCTACGATAGTTTTCAGTTATCCAATGAGCATAAAGTTTTGCCGCAGCATACGGACTTTGAATATGAAAGGGAGTTTCTTCAGTTTGTGGTGTTTCTTGCGCAATTCCATACATTTCACTTGTAGATGCTTGATAGAATTTAATTTTCGGATTAATTGCACGAATAGTATCCAACAATCTTGTAACACCAAGACCGGTGATTTCACCAGTAGCAACTGGTTGCTCAAAACTTGCGCCAACAAAACTTTGCGCAGCCAAATTATAAACTTCATCTGGCTTAATATTCTGAATAACTTGCATCATTGAAGACTGGTCAAGCAGATCAAATGAAACCAATTCAACTTGTTCCAAAATTCCTAAATATTGAAGCCTCCAAAAATTTGGAGTGCTCAATCGTCTATATGTACCAACTACACGATAACCTTTTTCTAATAATAATTTAGCAAGATATGCTCCATCTTGCCCAGTAACTCCAGTAATAAGTGCGACCTTAGTCATGGATTTACCTCAGAACTAAACTTATAAACTTAATTGAACTTAGTTCTATTTATTAAGATCCTCAAGCATGACTTGTAAGGCAACAGCAGAAATATTATGGCTTTGGTGAGAAGTATCAGGAAAAACTTCAAACTTACCTGAACCCAAAGAAGAAACCTTTGACGAAACAATTCCTTCATAAGTCAAAT
>CAZYQG010000052.1:0-2605 GCA_964649785.1 Candidatus Woesearchaeota archaeon
ATTTTTCCATAAGAAGGGTTCTAACTTTAGGTTGATCTTTTTTGTTGGCTTGAATTTTTATTTCAACTCCATCTACAATTTTTACCATATCATTCAAAAAAATTGAGACTATAAAATCTTTTCTAAGATTTTAGTGCGTTGATATTATCTGTGCAGTACTTTGTTATCAGAGCCCTTTCAACATAGTATGTAGCTCTTTCAACCTCATTTTCAAAGTCGATTTCGCCAAAGAACTCATTTTGATGTTTGTCAAACCCTGACAAGAAATCATTACGATCAGATATTTTTATTAATTCGTTGTCTTTAAGCTGATCCAACAAATTATAGAACTTCGCAGTGTCGTGATCTGATTCACAATTTGCTGAATATAAGAAACCTATATTGAAATATAAATTATCTTTTTCTTCATTTCTAAAATGTTCATCAATTTCAGATAAATAAAGTTCTAGATCTTCTTCTACAATTTCAAGTATTTTTCTATCTGCTTCGTAGACTTTTTCTAGATCCTCTATGAGGAAGATGTCTGTAAGTTCTCTTTTAGTTAGCATAGTATTGGGATTTTGGGGGCTTTAAAAGCTTAGTGTTTTTAATTAAAACTTTTTCAACAACCACAAGACTCACTTGTATTCTGATTTGAGATTCTGAAACCTTTATCATCCGAAGTGTCAAGATAGTCAATATTTCCACCTTTAATCAGCTTTTCAGAATCTTTGTTCATTACAAAAACAATTCCCTGAGATTCAATTCGAATGTCAGACTGTTTTTCCTCATCAAAATCTAGATCGTAGTGCAAGCCTGCGCATCCACCCGAAACAACATTAATCCTTAGAACGGCTGATTTGTCTTCCTTTTCAGCCATTTCCTTTAGCTTTTTAGCAGCCTTTGGAGTTGCATAAAATTCTTTTCCTTCTGGAACTTCTTGAATTGCGGCATTAATATCTCGGACTAATTTGTTGATTTTTTCTTCTTCAAAACCATGTCCAAGGCATCCACCCTCTAGAGTTTCCCAGAATTGAACTTGACATCCAACACAATGAAGTCCGTATGAAAGCATAATTTCTACTGCCTCTGGATGATTCTTAAGAATATCACCAATAGTCATATCTTTTGTTACTATTTGTTTTGTTTCAGTTTTCATTTTAATTTTGTTATTTTGATCGCTTGTACAGGACAAACATCTTGTGATTGTATTGCTGCTTCAACATCAATGAGTTTGTCATTGAGTTCCACATATTCTCGTCCGTCTTCTTTGACCACACCCTCGGCAATTATGTGTGCCTTTCCATCTTTTCCTTGTTCCCAAAGTTCAGGATAAACATCGACGCAAGTAAATGCTCCAATGCAAGTTTCAAGATCGATTTCAATCCGGTACTTGGCCATGTATAAAAGTGTTTTAGAGTCTTTTAAGGTTTTTGAAAGACGAAACTATTCTTCGTGTTCGGCTGTTTGATCTGGCGTTCCTTTTCTATATGACTTGAGAGTTTTGTTTATCTCTTCCATCAAATCTTTCTTTTTCTTAGGATCTGCCATATATTTATAGAGTTGATAAGCTATTAAAATATTGCGAGTTTACTTAATTTATGAAGAGAATTTCTTTAACTGAATTGAAGAACCTATCTGGAAAAATTTTCATTTATCCGACTGACACCATTTATGGAATTGGTTGCGATGCTACAAACAGTAAACTTGTCCGAAAAATTCGTGAGCTGAAGAAGCGAGAGAACAAGCCCTTTTCAGTTATTGCACCATCTAAGAAATGGATTTATGATAACTGTGTTTTGACTGGCGAAGGTAGATCTTGGATGAAAAAATTACCAGGCCCTTATACTTTGGTTTTGAAGATGAAAAAGAAATGCGTTTCTGATGAGGTTGCAAAAGAAAAAATTGGAGTTAGAATTCCTGCGAATGAATTTACAAAAAAAGTGAGCTCTTTTGGAAAACCGTTTGTTACAACTTCAGTAAATATTTCTGGAGAACCTTCGCTGAAAAATCCTAACAAACTTAAGAATTCAATTTCCAAAGGAGTTGATTATTTAGTTGATGCAGGAACTATCCGAGGAAAGCCAAGCACTGTTGTTGATTTGAGTTCTGGAAGCGCGGTAATTCTTAGGAAGTAGATTTATATATTTGAAATTTGTTGAATTATTATGGCTAAAAGCTCTAAACAGAAGAGAAGAGATGAAAGAATGTTTTTTGGCATTGTAGAGCTTGTAGATTTTGCTATGAATTTTTTACCTGGAAAAGCTTTGACTGCCTTACTTATTGTTGGCGCAGTCGGGGGAGTTGTAGGTCATGGAATTGGAGTTGACTCAGTAATTATTCCTGAACCCGTAATTATTGAAATTCCTGAGGTTCCAGAATGTCCAGACCTTACATGTCCAGAATCAACACCCTGTCCTGAATGTGAAGATTGCAAAACCCTTGATGATTATACTGATGAAGAATTAATTGAGGCATTGAAACCCAGATATGTTTGTTATCCTACGGACACGATAGAATAATCTAGTCATTTAGTTTTGTTTTTAAAGTTTGGCTCGTTATTCGAAATATGTTGTATAGAGTTAAGCACTCGAGTATGGAACCTCGAATTTACGCCGGAGATCTC
>CAZYQG010000053.1:0-2568 GCA_964649785.1 Candidatus Woesearchaeota archaeon
GAAAATTCAAGCAATCCCAGGCCTGTTGTTTTTGCCATTGCTGTAGGAGTTCCTCCTTCCAATAACATGGTTATTTTTTTGTTAATTTTGAATCCGTCTTCTTCAATCTTAGTTATTATCTTACCGTACTTATCAATTAGTGCGGAACCCGCCACAATTATTTGTAGTTCTAAATCTGGATGTTCATCTATTGCTTTTAGTATTAATTTTCCTCGCGCATAGTGTGCCCGATTTGTGATTACAACACAAATTTTTTTCATTCAAGAACCTCACTTGTAATTGGATCAAATCTTTTCAAATCAGTTTTGATTGTTTTTCCGATAATGTTTGGAAATTCTTCAGAAGGTAAACCGCCCGCAAGTTGTTGCGGACGCATTGCATAAATCAGTTCTTTTGTGATGATTGTTCCGGCAGAAATATTTTTTCCTGCCATAAGTGACTTTCTAAATAATGGTCTGAAAACTGCTTCATCCTCATTGAGAGTCTTTTCAGCTGTTCCAAGACTTCTTTTTGTCAGTTCAGAATTCAATATTTCTTTTTGATTTGTTGGATTTGATTCTACTTCTCTAATTCGTGACACTAATTGTTTGAATTCTTTTGGTGTTTGTGAGACTTTATGATCTGCTCCGTAAAGCTCTCTTGATAGGGTGAAATGTTTTTCAATTACTTTGGCTCCAAGTGCAACTGCTGCAACTGCCGCGTTATTTTCAATTGAATGATCTGAAAATCCAATTGGTATATCAAATTTTTCATTGTAAAATTTTATTGTGTTTAGATTTAACTCTTCAGGAGGACAAGGATATTTGGATACGCAATGGAGTAGTAGTGGTTGTGCATTTTTTGACTTCAGAAAATTGATTGCTTTTTCAGTTTCTTCCAGCGTTGACATTCCTGAAGAAAAGATTATTGGTTTTTTTGTCTCTGCCAAATAATCTAAAGTTGCAAAATCAAGTATATCTCCTGACCCAACTTTCCATACTTTTGGATTTAATTTATTTAGTCTCTTTGCTGCTCCGCGACTCATTGGTGTCGACATAAACATTATATTTTGTTCATCACAGAATTCTTTCAGCGGTTTCCAGAATTCTAAGAAAGGTGTTGAATTTGTATTTCTTGACACCCAAGAATATCTGTCCGATCCTTTTTTGGTGAAGTGGGGTGAAGTGAAATCAATGTTTAGTACTTCATCATGAACATAATGTGTTTGGAATTTGACTGCGTCTGCTCCAGACTCTTTTGCCTTTAGAACTAATTCTTTAGCATTGTCGAGATATTCTTCAACTGATTTGGAATCTTCAGTTTGAATAAAATTCTTTCCAATTTCGGCGATGATGAATGTGCGTTCTAGAAGTTTATCAATTTCCATGAGTTTGGGTTGGAACCATCATTTTAAAGGTTATGAAAGAAAAATAGTTAGAGTCTTTGGAATTCCTTTTCAAAGCCATCTACAAGCAATTTGGTGTTGTTTTGATTTTTCATGAGCTTTTTGTATTTTCCCACAAAAAGCATCTGTCCTGGATGTGTTGCTTCAATGACTGCGTTTATGTATTTGTATTGTTGTTCTGTTGTAAGTTTCTTTTGGATAGCTCTTTTGATTGCGGTAGGTAGTTCATAGAAATCTCTGACTTTTTCAAAGTGGTTGAAGATATCATAATAAACATTTCCTAGAACTATTGCTGGTTTTTTATGTAGTAGTGCTTCCCATCCCGTGTTTGAATTTATTGTTATTACTCCTTCAGAATTCTTCAGAATATCGTGAGTATTTGTTTTTGTGTTAATCAATCTTACATTTTTTAATTTCTTAATTTGTCGTATCTCTGAAATCTTGAATTCGCCTTCTCCGTTTGGGTGTTGTTTTACATATAATTTGTATTTTATAGGAAGGTGTTTTGAAATTGTTTCAATTAATTGAAATTGATTGTAATATTGTGGTGCTCTAAGCAGTATTTGCGCATCTCCGCTTCTATGTAGGGGAAAATAAAAATATGGTTCATCAAATTTTGGTGACTCAGTCATATGTTTTGCAATTGGTCGTCTCAGAGGTCGCATGCTTTGTTCTTTTGCTATGTGCCATAAATTTGCATATGGGTTTCTGAATTGTTCATATCGCGCATTGTTGTATATGCTTCTTAAGAATAAAGCTAATTCCTTTAATCCTGGCACTCTGAATATTGTGTAAGTTAATTTCTTGTCTTTTTTCGTTGGAGTCAGATATTTCTTAACTTGTTTGATTTGTTTTGGAGTCAATTTTTTGTTTTTGTTTTTGTTCCAGTATTTTGTTAATTCGTCCCATCGTCCATCCAGATCTTTGACAGTTACGAATGTGTTTGGAATTGGATTAACTTTGTAAATCATCTGCACTGCTCCGAAATGTGGTGCAACATATCTTGGAACTAGATTTACAAATCTTTCTTGTCCTCCGAGAATTATTTCTGGCTTGTGTTTCTTCAAATATTCTTCCCAGAATCTGAAATGTTTTACTAAATCTTGAAATGCGTGTTCTTGTTTTTTTGAAGAGTAGTTCTTGTCTGCAGTTAGGAGTAAGTTCATATTTGTTTTGTATTTGTT
>CAZYQG010000054.1:0-2483 GCA_964649785.1 Candidatus Woesearchaeota archaeon
TATCTTGGAACTTTTTCTTTGTGTTCATTGAACTTATCTTCTTTTACGATCTTCATTGAAGTCTTTGGTCCAATTCCTCTAACTCCTTGATTGAAATCTGTGCCGATTAAAATTGCTGCGTCAATTAGTTTTCCTCGATCAATTTCTAACTTATTTAGTGTGTCAGTTAAATCTACAATTTCAGGTCTTACTACTACTGTTGATCTCGTTCCGGCAACTTTTCTTCTTTGTGATATTGTTAAGTTTCTAATTAATCGTGGTGCTCCGAAAAGTAATGAGTCATAATCTTGTGATGCTACACCCCAAACATCTCCTTTGATTGCCATGAATGCTGCTTGAGCTTCACCATCTCCAAGAGCTTGGACGGTTGGCACTCCCATCGCGTGGAGCATATCTCTTGATTCTGAAACCATGTCTGTAGTTAGTCTCGAAGTTTGTTGAGCGTATTTCTTCATTAGTTCTGTGTCTCCATCTTCAGTTGCTTTCTTTAACTTCTCAGCTGCTGCCAGTTTTATGGATTTACGTTTTTCTATAGTTTCTAATTTTAAGTCTGGAGCTTCTCCATCAAAAACGAAAACTGGTTTTACTCCCATTTCCATCAGCTTTGTTGTTCTTGCCAATAGTCCTAATAAATGCGAAGTTATTTTTCCGTCTGAGTTTTTTAATGGTGTTCCGTCCGGTCCTCGGATTGCCGATAGAAATTGATATAGAACATTGTATCCGTCGAATGCTAAACGTTTTCCGTGCAGTTCGTCGATAGCTATTTCTCTTTTTGAGACTATATCTCTGAGAGGAATTCCCATTAAACTGCTTTGTTGAAATAAGATAAAAGTCTATCCAATTGTTCTTCGAACATCGATTGTTTCAGCGTTTTGTACGCCTTCAACTTTCTTTATTTGTTCTTCAAGAGGTTCTGTGTCTCCCTTTTCTTCTTCCATTAAGAAAAGCAATTTGATTGCCTTTAATCCGAAAGCTAAAGGTTCAAGCTTTACGTCTACTCTTTCAGTTTCAGCGTAAGCTTTGATAAGTTTAGAACATTCTTCTGAGATTTTATCAAAATCTGCATCAGGACTTCCTGGTACTACTTGTATAATTACTCCTACTGTTGCCATTATGGTCCCTCGTGACCGCACTTACATTTGTATGGCAGTGCGTTCTTTCTTGCAAAACCAGAACGAGTGATTACTTCTTTGCAACTTGGACAAGGAAAGTTAACTGTTCCTTCTTCGTTGACTGTATTCATTCCAGTTGTGATGCATGTTTTTGCCATGTGGTTGGTCTGTTGAGAGTGGTTTATAAATCTTTTGAAGTAATGAGTATCATGATTGAATACTTGCTAGCATTTATTATGAGTGGGACTCCCGTTATTGAGGGGCGTGGAGCTATTGCTTATGCTGCTGCATCTGGATTGAATTTGTGGTATGTTTTTCCTCTTGCAATCTTGGGGAATTTAATTATTATTCCAATTACCTTTTGGTTGTTGGACTTGGCACATTTTTCTGATTGGGTTTATCGACTATTTGGTAAACGGTTTGAACGGAAAATAAAGAAATATACTAAACAGTTTGAGACTTGGGAAGAGTTGGCATTATTGTTATTTGTTGCAGTTCCTCTGCCGGTTACTGGAGCATTTACTGCTATTGCGATTTCTCGCATTTTGAATTTGAAGAAACGTAAATCTAAATTTGTTATTGGATTGGGTGTAATTATTAGTACAACAATCGCTCTGCTTTTAAGTTTGGGAATAATTAGTTTGTTATGAAAATAAAGCAAGCGTTTGAAGACTTTGTTGTTGATGAAATTTTTGAAGTTGATACAAAGAAAGAAGGTAAGTATGCTCTTGTTTTATTGACAAAAACTAATTGGACAACTCAGCGTGCAGTTATGCAAATTGCGCGAAGATTGAGAATTAGTAAAGTTCGAGTTCATTACGCAGGAATTAAAGATAAGCGCGCAGTTACGAGCCAAGTTATTGCGATTCTTGGTGTTAAGAAAGAAGATGTTGAAAATATTGTTCTCAAAGATATGGAATTTAAATTTTTAGGATACTCAGATGAAGATATTCATATTGGGAATTTGCTTGGAAATAAATTCAAAGTTCGTGCAGATTTGAGTTCTGTTGAGAAGAAAAATATTGAAAAGAATCTGCCTTTGATTAAGAAGCAAGGTTTTGTAAATTACTTTGGTACTCAGCGATTTTCAAGTGGAAGCACTTCTTTGATTGGTCGGGCGATGGTCAAAGGTAACTTTGAAGAAGCAGTTAAAGTATTATTGTCAAAACATAGTGGTCCAGATGGAGAAGCTTTTGATAAATTTGTTCTAAATAATTGGGAACATTGGAAAGATATTATGAAAGTTGTTCCGGGGTTCTTGGGAAATGAGAAAGCAGTTCTAGATTATTTAATTCGTAATCCTACTGATTTTGCTGGAGCTTTGAGAAATGTTTCAAAACCGCTTCGTAGAATTTTTATTCATGCTTATCA
>CAZYQG010000055.1:0-2334 GCA_964649785.1 Candidatus Woesearchaeota archaeon
CATAATTCTCTATGTATGATCTCTGACTGGTCAGGTATATCATTAGAATATGCATTTGCCTTAGAAAGACCTGTACTTTTTGTTGATGTACCAAAGAAAATTAATAACACTGATTTTGAAAAAATTCACTGTAAGGATATTGAAACTAACATTAGAAGTGATATCGGTTATGTAATACCATCTAATGAAATTGAGAATGTGCCAGAGAAAATTAATTCTTTGCTCGAAAATTTAGATAAATTTAGAAAGCAAATTACGCAAGTTAGATCTGAAACGGTATTCAATATTGGTAGATCTGCAGTCGTGGGAGCAAAACATATTGCCAAAATTGCTGACGAATCAAAAGCAATGAATAAATTCTAACCAACATTCTCTTTCCTGATGAATTATCAAAATAATCCAAAAAAGATACGTGTTTTACATCCTGTACTTTTTGCAATATTTCCTATAGCCTTTATTTTTTCAATTAATTTACATACATTAGTACTTGAGGATATTCTCATACCATTATCGTTAGTTATTGCTGTATCCATTTTACTGTGGGTTTTACTAAGATACATTTTCAAAAGTACAGAAAAATCGGGATTACTTGTATCTGTATATTTTGCATTATTCTTTACTTATGGTCATATTTTCTTTTTTATAGATGGAACTGAAATAGGAGGTTTCGAAATTGGAAGGCATAGATTTCTTTTAATTGTTTATGCTGCATTGTTTATAATTACAAGTTATTATTTTACTAAAACAAAAAGAAAACTAGTTAATACAACCACAATAGCTAACTATATTTCGGCTACCTTATTTGTAATTATTTTAGTAAATATTGGAACTTATTATTCAGAAAATAATTATCTTTATGACACAGATATAACATTTGAAAAGTATCCATTTAATGTAACTACAGTAACAACCTATCCAGATGTCTATTATATCATTCTGGATGATTATGGTAATTCTAAAAGTTTGGAAAAATCTTTTGGTTATGATAATCAAGAATTTATCTCACTTTTGACTAACCGAGGTTTTGATGTAGCAATTGATAGCTATAGTAATTATCCTTCAACTATCCATTCCTTGCCCTCTATCATGAATATGAAATATGTAAATAATCTTAGTGAGAAATATCATGACTCGAATGATGTCCATGAATTATACAATATGATGGATTCTAATTTAGTAACACAATATTTCAAATCTATTGGATATCAAACAATAAATTTTGATGGGGGTAACTTTTTTGAAGAACTTGAAATTTTTGACCAGAATTTGTGTGAGCGTAAGTTTTGGCATAAAGAGCTATGGGGCATAATCCAGCATTACACTATATTAGGTCCTTTTTCTATACATAAATCCACTGACGATTTAAGAGAATACAGATTATGTGTGTTTTCTGAATTACCAGTGTTACAACATAAAAATGCTGAACCAATCTTTGTTTTTGCTCATATCATGATGCCTCACTCTCCATATTTATTCAAGGCAAATGGGGAACCACAAAACCCAGAAAAAGTATTTTTGGAATTGGATCCAGTATTCAATAGACTACCTTATCTAGAACAACTTGAATTTGTGAATAAAAAAATGGAAGAAGTTATTGATAAATTACTTACAGAGTCAGACACTCCACCAATAATTGTAATACAATCAGATCATGGAGCACGAATGGGTGTTGACGATTGGAATACTGCTGGTTCAGATGAAAAACTTGTTAAAAGAATTTTCAATAATTTTGATGCATATTATTTGCCTGGTGAGAAAAAAGATCTTCTAGATGAGCCGAGAACTCCTGTGAATACATTTCGTATAATATTTAATTCATATTTTAATGGCGAATACAATTTACAGGAAAATAGAATGTACTACAGTAATCCCTTTGATAAGATATATCAATTTAAAGATGTAACTGACATTTTAATTAAGGATTAGATAAAGTCTAATTATAAATTATTATTTTTTTCTATTTTGATAATAGTTTGCCAATCATCATCTCGTCCCATATTATCCACTTTTATTGAACTGAATGAATATTCCTGGTCTTGCAATCCCATATCTGCAAATTTTTTACTTAACTGTTTAATAGAAACGTCATTATAATATGTGCCCTCTAAGTTATTTCGTCGCATTACATGTTTTTCTAAGTCTGGAAAATATCCTCTATATGCTGTAATATATGCAGATCTGTTACTAGATTCTATAATTTTTTCAATAAATAGATCTACATCATAAACATGATCTATTAGAGCATGTGAAAACACCAAATCAAATTTTTTGTTTAAATTATTTTTCAGAAAGTCAGTACAAATAAACTTGAATGATGATTTTGATTTACAAAAT
>CAZYQG010000056.1:0-2297 GCA_964649785.1 Candidatus Woesearchaeota archaeon
AGTTTACTCAAAGATGGTTGTACTTTCTTCAAAGCTTCAGTAAAATGTTTCTTCATAACAACACCCTTACTTTTCTTTCCTTCTTTGACTTCTCTCAAAACAATCATTGCTGCTTCTCTGACTACAGCCTCTATATCTGCTCCCGAATATCCTTCAGTATCTTTAGCCAAACTTGCTAATGAAACTTCCTTAGCTAGAGGAACTTCTTTAGTATGAACTTTGAAAATCTCAACTCTTGCATCTTTATTTGGAGGACTTACTAACAAGTGTCTATCAAATCGTCCAGGTCTTAACAATGCAGCATCGACTAATTCAGGTCTGTTTGTTGCGGCAAGAACTACAACATCACTCAATTCTTCAACACCATCAATCTCAGTTAAAATTTGATTAACTACACTCTCCGAAGCTTTTGAACTTTCGTTACCTTGTCTAGCGCCTGCTATAGAATCTATTTCATCAAAGAAAATAACTGCTGGTGCAACTTGCTTAGCCTTCTTGAAAATTTCTCGAACTGCTTTTTCAGATTCTCCAACCCATTTATTCAATAGTTCTGGACCTTTAACTGAAATAAAGTTTGCCTCACTTTCAGTAGCAACTGCTTTTGCCAATAAAGTCTTACCTGTTCCAGGAGGTCCGTAAAGTAAAATTCCTCGCGGAGGTCTTATACCCATATCTGTGAACATTTTTCGATTCTTGATTGGCCATTCAACAGATTCAATTAATTCTGATTTGGTTTTCTCAAGACCGCCAATTCGTTCCCAAGGAATATTTGGAGTCTCAACTAAGATTTCTCTCATGGCTGAAGGAGTTACATTCTTTAACGCGTCTTTGAAGTCTGCCATTCGAACTACTAACTTCTTCATAATTTCTTCAGTTAGCGGTTCATCATCTTTTAGATCGTGCTTCATGATAACTCGACGAATAACATTCATCGCAGCCTCTTTTGCCAGCGATTCTAAATCTGCTCCGACAAAACCATGAGTAACTTCCGCCAGTTCTCCAAGATTAACATTTCTTGCAAGCGGCATGTTTCTAGTGTGAATTTTTAAAACTTGTAATCGTCCTTCTTTGTTCGGAACTCCAATTTCAATTTCTCGATCAAATCTTCCACCACGTCTAAGTGCTGGATCAAGTGCATCTTCTCGGTTTGTAGCAGCGATAACAATAACTTTTCCTCGACCTTTCATTCCGTCCATCAAAGTTAGTAATTGTGCAACAACTCTACGCTCAACTTCACCATAACTCTCTTCTCGCTTTGGTGCGATTGCGTCAATTTCATCAATAAATATAATACTTGGAGCCTCTTTCTCTGCTTCATCAAAAATAGCTCTGATTTTCTTTTCAGCATCTCCAACAAACTTGCTCATAATTTCTGGACCATTAATCAAGTGAAAAGATGCTTGTGATTCTGATGCGACTGCTTTGGCAAGTAAAGTCTTACCAGTTCCCGGAGGTCCATAAAGTAGAACTCCTTTTGGAGGTTGAATTCCTAAACGATCGAATAGTTCTGGTCTCTTCATTGGAATTTCAATCATTTCACGAACTTTTTCTACTTCACCTTTAAGTCCGCCAATATCTTCGTAAGAAACATCTGGTACTGCATCTTCTGAAATTTGAACTGCTTCAGATTTCAATTCGATTTTAGTATCTTCAGTAATTAGAACTGCACCTTTTGGTGTTGCACTAACAACTGCGAACCGTAATCCTGACATAAAAGGTAATGCTCCGCCAATATCTAAACCTGCAAGTGCTTCTGCAAATTCCATTAGTGGATCTCCGCGGTTATTGAATCGTCTTCGCCGTGAAGTACTGATTGTGACTATATCTCCTTTGGACACTGGACGTCTAAGAAGTGCTCTTTGAAACATTTGTGCTGGTGCTTTGATTCTTACACCTTTTTGTGCTGGTGCCAAGGTAACTTTCTTAGCAACTTCAACTTCAGCTGCACGAATAGTAACTCTTTCAGAAACACTAGTTCCTGAATTTTTTCTGGTCAAAGGATCCATTCGAATGGTTCCAAGACCTAAATCTGCTGGAAAGGCTCTACCTGCAATGGCAACAGTTTTTTTATCGCCTTGAATTTCAACAAAATCACCTTGTTCAATTCCAAGTTTTTTCAAAAATTCATTTTCAACTCTGACAACACCTTTATCTACGTCGTCTTGAACTGCTTCTTGGACTTTTAAGATAATTTCATCTTTAGCCATAACGAACAAAAAACATTAAATTTTAAAAGAGGATTGAGTGGATGCTCTTTACAACTCTAAACTTTGTCCAATATCTGAAAAATTATAATT
>CAZYQG010000057.1:0-2296 GCA_964649785.1 Candidatus Woesearchaeota archaeon
CGAGTTGTTAATGACCAAATCGGGTGTGTACGTTTTTATAATACAAGAGAAAATTATGGATGGGGCAGTAGTTATCCTTGTAAGGACAATTTTAGCCATCGTTGTGAGATCGAGTAGTTATTATTAACTAACTTTATTGTATCTAGCTCGGGCTTCAACTCTTTCTAATTGAGCAAAGACTTTCTCTTGATTGTATGCTTTCTTGAATTCATTCCAATAAGTACAACATTCAGAATAAGCATCTGAATTCCATATCCGATTAACATATTCTAATAATAACTTCTCTTATTACACTTCTCACTTAAACATCTCTAATTCAAAACTCTAAATTACGTAATAGCGCCAAAACCTATAACAGTTTGGACGCCAACCTTTTACGTAACTCAGTTTCTACGCCAACGGGAGGGGTCGAACCTCCGACCTCATGGTTAACAGCCATGCGCTCTACCACTAAGCTACGTTGGCACTAGAAAATATGTCAAATCTTAGTTTTAAAAGGTTTCTTATTAAAATCCTGGACGATATATTCGTTCAAAAGGTCTGTATCCTGAACGAGAGTTACTAGTGATTCTGCCCACTAAAACGCCTCCGGTATAAATCTCTGCAACTGGATTTACATCATCTTGCCTCTTTACAGTAAAACCAGCTTTTTCATCAAGCTCATCAATAATATCATATATTGTTTCAACATCATCTCCTTTGAACACATGAGAATTAATTCCACTCGTTTGAATTATACCCATGGTTCTTCTCCAAAACTTTTTAGAAAATCGAAGTTCTTTTCCACGATCAGAAGTATTTTTAGAAGTCTCATCCCAAGAAACAAAAAGAATTTCGTCTAAACTCATAATAGTCGATTATAGTTAAAACTTAAAAAACGAACTAAGGTGCAAACCTTGTAGGCGTTCGAGGATAAGCAATTACATCTTTTACTGAGTCAGCGCCCGTAAACCACATAACTAATCTTTCCATTCCAAGTCCAAATCCTGAATGAGGAACTGAACCATATTTGCTTACTGCATCAAAATACCATTCGTAAACTTTCGGATCTTCACCCGCAGCAAGTAATCTTTTCTTAACATCCTTGAAGTCAGTACTTCTTTCAGCTGAACCAATTGTTTCACCAATTCCTGGAAGCATTAAATCTGAAGCAAATACAACTGACTTATCCTTAGGGTCTATTTTCATGTAAAAGGCCTTTAATTTAGTAGGATAGTGAGTAATAAACATTGGAATCTTTCGTTTTGCAACTAAATGTTTTTCTTCAACAGTTCCTAGATCGTCACCGAATTTAACTTTGAATCCATCTTTCTTCAATTCAGTAATAGCATCGCGATATTTCAACCTCTTAAACTTTGGAAGCTTTGCAAAATATTTTGGATCTTGACCTAATTCAATTAGTTCTTTTCTACAAGTCTTTGCAACTTTTTCTGAAATATATTTTACAATGTATTCCATCATTCCAAGTAATTCTGGGAATTCCTGCCAAGCAGTTTCAACTTCAGCATGCCAATACTCAGTAAGATGTCGCGAAGTCATAGACTTGTCTGCTCTAAAACTCGGAGCAACAGTGTAGATTTTTTCCATAATTGGAAGCATTGATTCAGCATATAATTGCCAAGTTTGAGTCAAGTATGCTTTATCTTTGAAATATTTAACTTCAAAAGTTTCAGCACCACTTTCTCCTGGAGTTGGAGTAAAGCTTGGACTTTGATGTTCCATGTAACCAAGACCCGTCATACATTCATGATAAGCAGCAAACGTAGCTGCACGAACTTTTAACATTAATTGTGTTTTCCTTTGTCTCAAAGATAAGTGTCTAATATCTCTTAAGAATTCTGCACTAGTATCTCTTGCAATTGGCCAGGTTTCAGCCAACCCTACAATATGAATATCAGATACTTTAACTTCGTATCCGCCCGGAGCTCTAGGATCTTTTACAACTTTTCCTCGGATAAATGCTGAAGATTCAGTTGTAATTTTCTCTGCAGTTTTGTAAGCTTTAGATTTATCTTCGGTTATAGTCTGAACCAAACCTGTTGAGTCTCTAAGAACTAAGAATATTTTTCCCTTTAATGTTCGTTTTTTAGCAATCCAACCTCTAAGTTTGATGGTTTTTCCCTCAGATTTAGAAATTTCAGAAACTGCAGTGGCTAGGTAAGTTCTACTAAAGATTGGGACAATCACCTTTTGTTGCCATGCTTTGTTTACCAAAATCTCCTTTATAAGTCTTGTGTAGCATCTTTTATTACTCCTCTAATTATTAATCTTTCAAGACCACCTTCATCAATACTCG
>CAZYQG010000058.1:0-2280 GCA_964649785.1 Candidatus Woesearchaeota archaeon
CTATAATAGTCCTGGAGACAGAATGCAAAAAGGCGAACGCACAGTTATGCTCGACGGTGAGCAACTAAATGTAAAAATGGAAGTTTCTTCTTTCTCGTTATCAGGTCACGCAGATTTCAAAGAACTTATGGATTATATGCAGAAGTTGAAACCTCGACCGAGAAAAGTTATAGTTATTCATGGAGAAAAGTCTGCAACAATTTCTCTTGCAAGACATATTCATAAAAGATTTAGAATCGAAACAATTAGTCCAAAACCTATTGATTGTTTAAGGTTGAGATAATTATACAATACTTGCTTTCCAAATTATTGCATCGTTAATAGGATAAATTGGTTTTGAAAGCTTTTTAATTTCTGTTGAGAATTTCTTTATTGATTCAACAGTGAATACGCTTTCAGAGTCCATTTTCTTGACAGTCTTTTCAATTGAACTTTCAGAAAGTTTTCTGATTTCATGTTGAACCGCCTTAGACATTGCGTTTTTTGATCCTAGTAAAATTTTGAATTTGATTTTTGTTCCGTTTTTATCATTTACATAGAAAACAGATTCAATTCGAGTTACTGCTTTTCTTCCAACTCTTGAAACTTGTGCGTCGCTAACAAAGAAACCTCGAGATTCAGTCATTGCTGTGTCGCCTTGTACTTTAACAATTTCAAATTTAGCTCGAGTATTTGAATCTCTTCCAGATCCAGTAATCTCTTTCATATTAATCATAATCATTCGGCCAACTAATTCTGCAGGTTCGTATCCAGTTACTTGAGGAAGATCTTTATTCTTGTAGATTTTTGGTGCCTTAACTGGGAACCACTTCTTCTTACCTTTTCTTGTCTTTAATTTTGTAACTTTTCCTTTCTTTGCCATTTTAGTTTACCAATAGTTTAGCCCGTTTTGGATTGTAACTCCAAGTTTCAGGCAATACTTTACTCTTCTTGTAATATTGTTGCATTCTAAGTATTTTTGATTCTGTTAATTTAAGTCCTCTTTTACTAACGTTGTCTTTCTTGTTAGTTTCTAAGTGCTTTCGAATTGCGATAGCTCGTTTGATTAAGTTTTTCAAATCTTCTGGAATTTCTTCAGTTAATTTATTTTCTTTAAGAATTTGAGTTATGCTCTTTTTTGTAATGTTTTTTACTGATGGAACACCGTATGAGTCTCTCAATGTAAGCCCGATTAATGCTGAAGACATACCTTGTTTTCCGAATTTTATTACTAATGTTTCAATTTCTTTAGGTTTCTTTTCTACCCACTTAGGTACATCAGCCTTTAGAGGTCGATGACTTCTAGACTTTCCTTTGACTCTTGCGTGCATTCGTGCCATTATATTTTTTGACAAAGATTTAAACAAACTTGATAGAACATTAGTCCGATCAAAGTTCGCTTTCACTAACTTTGTCTAATTCTGTTTAATTTGTGAGGTTTATAAAGATTGCTTTTGACCTACCGATACAAATAAAAAGATTCCAAGCATATCATATCAACGGGATGACCGTGAATGAATTTTATTCTTTCAGTATTCGACCTAAAGGTATTGCAATGGACTTTAGTTGGAAGTCTGAATTAATTGATGAATTATCAGATTATTGTTTAAGTATACAATATATTGAAGTTCATATGAATGAAGTTGAGGCCTATCAAAAAGCCGAATTAAAGCTTGATGTTGAGAGCGAAAATCTGGATAATGTTCGAGAAATTCTCAGACCTTTTGGACTTGAAAAACAGTTGTTAGATTAACTAATTTTATTATATCTCGCTCGTGCCTCCACGCGTTCTAATTGATTGAAAACTTTTTCTTGATTGTAGGCTTTCTTGAATTCATTCCAATAAGTTACCCAATGAACATAATGTTTACTTTTGAAACATTCTTTCAGCAGATGAATATCGACTGCTTTGTCTTCAAGTCTGATAGATATCTTTCCAAGTCCGAAATCGATTAGATATAATTTATCATTCCAAATCATATTTGAAGTTGTTAAATCTCCGTGGATTATATTATTTTGATGCATCCTTTTGACCGCTTTTCCGAGTTCTGCACAAACTTTTCTTTTTAGATTTTCATCATCTCGATCAAGCAAGTCTCTGACCTTTACACCATCAATGTGCTCAATTTCAAGATTCATTTTCTTATCATCAACACTCAAGACTTTCGGAACATTAATTATTTGTCCAGCTTTTCTTAGAATTTTTGCTTCAGAACGAGTTCTTAATTTTCTTAGTTTTAAATCAATTTGTGGAAGCCGATATGATTTTTTGATTCGTTCCTTTAGAACCGAATCTTTCTT
>CAZYQG010000059.1:0-2192 GCA_964649785.1 Candidatus Woesearchaeota archaeon
AAATCTGAATCAAATATCAATCGTACACGCAGATCACGGAGAATGTATAACAAATATTACGCTAACAAACAAAGAAGTTGAAGGCTGGGCCACCAAACTCAGACTTATTAGCGGACGACCTTTAGATGAAGCAAACCCCGTTCTTGATACAAGTATAAATCTCGCCAACGCGACTGCCAGAGTATCAGCAATCCAAGCTCCATTAAGTCCTCAAGGATTAGCATTTTCATTCCGAAGACATAGAAACCGTCCTTGGACTTTCCCCCTGTTCATAGAAAACAAGATGATAAATCCATTAGCTGCAGCGCTAATCAGTTTTCTAATTGACGGAGGACGAACAATGCTTTTCGCAGGAACACGTTCTTCTGGAAAAACATCTCTACTTTCCGCAGCAATAGTAGAATTAATGCGATCAACGAGAATTATCACAGTTGAAGATACATTGGAACTTCCGATAAGCAAATACCAAGACTTGAACTATGATATTCAATCCATGAAAGTTCAGTCAGCAATTACTCAAGGAGAATCTGAACTAACTGCAACAGACGGAATCCGAACAAGTCTACGACTTGGAGACTCAGCACTAATCGTAGGAGAAGTTCGTTCTAAAGAAGCAGTAGCACTATACGAAGCAATGAGAGTCGGAGCATTAGCAAATGTAGTTATGGGAACAATTCACGGCGATTCACCTTATTCAATTTACGACAGAGTTGTCAACGATCTAAAGGTTCCAAAGACTTCATTCAAAGCAACAGATATAATTATAGTTTCAAATCCAGTAAAATCCGCATCAGGTATAGGAAAACTTCGGAGACTAATTCAAATTTCAGAGGTTAGAAAAGAGTGGGAAGATGATCCACTAAAGGAGCACGCATTTGTAGATTTAATGGTTTACAATCCAGTAACAGATACTCTAGAACCAACTGACGCATTAATTCAAGGAGAGAGCGTAGTTCTAAAATCAATTGCATCACGAGTAGCAGAATGGGTTGGAGACTGGGATGCAGTATGGGAAAATATTCAGTTAAGAGCAAAAATAAAGTCAAAAATAGTCGAACTAGGAAAAGAAAATCCAGAACTCCTTGAGGCAGAAACCACCATTCAAGCTAACGACATGTTCCACAGAATTAGTGAGGACATCTTCAAGAAAGAAGGTCGTTCAGATCCAGAAAAAATCTATCAAGAGTGGGAGGCATGGATGACTTCCAAAGTCAGTAAATTATAATCGTGGCAAACGAGTTTGAAAAACGACTAGAAAAAGCTGAAAGTACATCAGAACAACAGCCACAAATATCTTATTCAAATTCATATGAACAATTCAAAGCAGATCAAACTTCAGCAATCCAAACAACGTATGAGAAAGCTGCCAATATGGCGGGAAAAATCCTAAAACTAAAAGTAAAGGACTCCGAACGAGTCAAGTTGGAACAGTATATTCAAATGACTCACATGCAAATCGAACCAGAGTATGTAAACGCATTAGCATTACTTTCCGCAATACCGTTTATTATTTCCGCACTTGCCGCATTCGTTCTGACCGGATCAATGTTCTTCACCGGCTTACTTTTCAGCGCAGGAATATTTTCACTATTCTATCTCTCAAATACTCCAAAACATATTTATAATTCATGGAGAGCTCGAGCATCAGATCAACTAATGCTGACGGTTTTATATGTAGTAATACACATGAAAAAAGACTCAAACCTTGAGCGAGCAATATTATTCGTAGCAGACCAAATTGCACCACCACTCTCTCTCGACTTCATGAAAATCCTCTGGGATTTTGAAACAAAGAAATACAACACAGTTCAAGAATCCCTAGACGCATATCTTGAAACCTGGAAAGAATCCGAACCAGCTTTTGTTGATGCCATGCACTTAGTTGAATCCTCATTAGTTCAGCCAAACCAAGAGCAGGCCAAAGCCACGCTGGACAAGGCCAACAAAGTGATCATGCAAGGAATCCAAGATAACATGACTCACTTTGCTCACAGCTTGAAAAACCCAGTTCAGATGATTCACATGTTAGGAATCGTCCTGCCACTATTAATGCTAGTAATGCTTCCAATGATTGGAGCATTCTTGGCCGACAGCATAAACCCCACGCATTTAATCACAATTTATAACGTAGTTCTTCCAATCTTTGTATTCATACAAGCGCGAAGCATACTCACAGTTCGACCAGGCGGCGC
>CAZYQG010000060.1:0-2138 GCA_964649785.1 Candidatus Woesearchaeota archaeon
GAGATTTGTTGGCATTTGGAAGTCCAATATTTTATCTTTTGGTTTTTGCTCGTGCACTCGTTGGACCGTATCCAATATTTGTCAATCAGTTGCTGCTTGCCGGAGTATTGATATTTTTAGGTATAGTGGTTATTGGGAATCGAATTGATTGGTATGTTGTTCGTGCAGGAATATTGGCTTGGTTGACCACGCTGTTTTATGCTCATGACGGATTTACTTTGTTTGTGTTGGTAACTTTTACAGGAATTGCTTTATCTGCATATAAGCTGCACAATAATCTCAACAAAGTAATCTTGGCAATTGTTGCTGTGCTGGTTATTGGATTGGTTTCAGTAACATAAATAAAGTCTTATTGATTTATAATTCTATGAGTTTGATGGTTGCTATTTTGGTAGTTATGGGAATACTTACTTTAGCTGTATCTTTGGCGAGCGTTGGAATTGTTTCAAAACAGCCTGATCGGCGGTTATGGAGATATATGGATTCGCGAGGTTTGATTAAATTTGAGAACTATAATATTATGACTACTGTTGAATATGTTCGACTACGGGAAGATGCAATGAAAAAGGGAAGGAATTGGAGCAATATTGTTGAAGGTGTTGCAGTTATTGGAACTGCCGAATCTGCGCGCAATAAAGTTAAGTTCTTAGGTAAGAATTCAAGACTTCTTTGGAGAGGATTACATTCCCGTAAGTTTGAAGGACGAAGAATCATGCTAGCTGAGGCTGAGAGGATTATTTCTGAAGAAAAAGGTAAACGGCATAATTAGTCCTTTCGGCACCTTTTTAAATTAAATTTAAGAATTTTGGATTATGGTAAAGCAAGAGAATGGCTACCACGTATGCGATGTCTGTAAATACAGATACGCAGATAATGAGCATGCTTTGGCATGTGAGGATAACTGTAGAGCGGGAACTTTTGACCCTGAATTGGAATCTTATGGAATTCCTCCAGGTGAAGAAGTGGTTGCACAAGAATAGTTTTTTAAATTCTCGCACCTAAACTGGTTATGGTTAAAGGTAAGAATAAGACAAAGTTGAGACCTAAATATGGTTCTCTAATTTTAGTTCTAGTAATTGTATTAGGATTCTTCTTATTTGAGGCGAATTCTTACAATTCTGATGCTACTGGATTTCATGTAATAAATCCTCTTGCAAATCCAACTGAGATATTTATATTTGAACGTTCTGCAGACTTTGTACAAGTTGATGGTGCAACTTGGATTCCTGATCAAAAATACACTGTTGATGAACATCGTTATTGTATTGCTGATTGTCAGGCCTTTGCAAATGAGAATGGCTTTGAAGTTATTCGGTCTCATTCACGTACTTGGGGAGAATGTCTTTGTGAGGTTGCACTTTGAGAAAACCAAAATCTATGAGTGAACTTGTTTATCATACTCGTAGAAAGGATGAGTTTGGAACTGTTCGAGTTTGGGTTTTTAAAGAAAAGTGTTCTGAGTGCGGTAAGGTTGAAATGGGTAAACCTGTTAATCCTAAGACTGGTAAAGTTAAATCTCGATCTAAAGAATATGTTTGTTCTGAATGTGGGCACAGTGTTGAAAAGGAAGCATATGAAGATTCATTGACGGCGAGTATTGAATATACTTGTCCGAATGGGCATTCGGGTGAAATTGAAATTCCTTTTGAGCGTCGGAAACTTACTATAAAGAATCTTGAGACTGGTAAAAATAAAAGAAAACCAGGTATTTCATTTAATTGTAAAACTTGTGATTTTGAAATCAAAGTTGTTAAGTTGAAGTAGAGTCTTCAATCTTTTTTTGTAAGAAGTTTCTGTATTTTTCTGCCTTGTTGAAGTTTCCGTTTGTATTCTCCAATACATATCTTGAATATAATTCTACAACTAAACTAAAATAGTATCCATATAACTCATTGTAGTTATCTCGGGAATCAATCATTCGTTCTAAAACATATTTGTGTTCTGATTCTAAGTTTTCCATAGTCATTTTTCTTACAGTTTCGTTCTGTTCATGTAGTCGATCTGTTAACTCTCTAGACATGTGATTTTTCTAATATTAAAACATAAAAGGGGTTTTGAAATGCTCGAGAAGAGATTTGAACTCTTGACCTCTGCATTACCAATGCAGCGCTCTACCATACTGAGCTACCCAAGCATGA
>CAZYQG010000061.1:0-2108 GCA_964649785.1 Candidatus Woesearchaeota archaeon
GAGTATTATATGGTTCAAGATTTGAAATGCTCACAAAATCACTTATTGATATTGTACCTGGACTTGAGAGCGATAAAATTATTGAGACATTTTACAATAAATATAATGAATATAAATCAGGCAATCTAACTGAACCAACTTTCTGGAGTGAGGTTTTTTCAATACTTGAAGTTCCTCGAAATAAAATTTCAAAAATAACCAAGATAGTTTTTGACAAAGGGATTTTTACTGAAAATAAATATTTACTTTCACAGATTGAAAGGCTTTCCAAAAACTACAAGATTGCAGGTTTATCAAATAGTTCAAGAGAAATGGAGTGGGTTCTTAATGATTCAGAATATCATAAGTTTTTTGATGAATTTTTCTGGAGCCATAACTTTGGAGCACGCAAACCTGCTGAAAAATTCTATAATACAGTTTTAGAAAAATATAAAGTAAAACCCTCTGAGATTTTATTTTTTGATGATAAAGTAAGAAATACTTCAGCAGCAGATGAACTTGGTTGGAATACAGTAATATTTACTCCAGAAATTTATAAAAGTGAAGAATTGTTTTTGAATGAGTTAGAAAAATTTGAAATTAAATCCAGTTAACCTCAACTTGATCTGTTCTCCATTTTCCATCAACCTCAGTGTCTGAAATTTTTTGTCTTTTTCCAGCAGAATATTCAATAATTCCTTGCCAGGCAATCATTGCGCCCTGATCTCCTGAAAGTGATCGCGGACAAACTTCAAATTTCACTCCTCGCGTTTTGCACATTGTTTCAATCATTTTTGTTAGTCTCTTATTTGCAGCGACTCCCCCTGTTAGAAGCACTTCATTTTTACCAATATGAGCTACAGCTCGTTCCGTTGCTTCAGTTAACATTGCGAAAACAGTTTCCTGTGTTGAGAATGCTAAATCTTCATTTGAATGGTTTTTACTTTCAACCAATTTTCTTAATTTTGTTTGAATTCCTGAGAAAGAAAAATCCATTCCCTTGATGCTGTAAGGAAGTTCAATGTAATTTTTTCCTTTTTCTGCTAGCCTTTCGATTGCTGGTCCTCCGGGAAATCCTGTTCCCATATATCTTCCAACTGTATCTAAGAATTTTCCAACACCAATATCAAGAGTTTCTCCGAAAACACGATATCTGTTTCCAGCGTAAGCAATAATTTGAGTATTTGCTCCAGAAACATAAAGTGTGGCTGGATCCTTCAAACCTGTTTTCTGTTTTCCTATTTCAATATGAGCAACACAATGATTTACTCCAACCAAAGGTATGTTCAAAAGTTTAGATAATGTTCTTGCAGTTACTGCGCCCGTTCTTAAAGTTTGTCCCAAGCCTGGTCCTTGAGAAAATGCAATCAAATCAATATCAGAAAGTTTTAGTTTTGCTTCCTTTAGTGCTGATTTGATTAATTCATCACAAAGTAGAATGTGATGATTGGTTGCTTTGATTGGATGTATTCCACCTTTCTCTGTAGTGTACATGCTACGTTGATTTGCTAACACTTTTCCCTTATCATTTACAATACCAATACCAAAAGTGTGGGCTGTCGATTCAATCCCTAGACAGATCATAATGCCTTTTGTTTAATGATATTTATAACATCTTTTATTGCTAAATTTGGACTCAGTATAACGATTTAACTCCGAAAGCTTTATAAACTCAAATTAAATCTGAACTCTGTTAAAATGAACTTTGATATAGGAGACCGAGCAATGAATGCAGTTAATGATAGCCCGTATTCTGTTTTTAAAAATGCTGAAAGCATTCCAATATGGACTGGACGAACAATGACTCCGAGAATCGGACTTGCATCTCCTAAAATTCTTGTAGATAGAATCGCAAAAGTTGATGGAGCGCTTATTAAGGATATTGGGAAAAAGAGACTTATTACTAACTTGTCTGAGCATGCAGACAGATTGTACAATCGAGTTGACAGAAACTCAAATGGAGTTCATGCTGATGAAATTCTAGAAGCTTTGGGCGGAAAATTGCCTTATATGTTCTTAGAAGAAGTTTGTCACAAACCTAAGAATGGTTCTAGCGTTCTTGAGCCGTTTGCAGTAGCATCTTTCTTTGCTTATCACAATAATCCAACTAATAACGAAAAAGTTAATCG
>CAZYQG010000062.1:0-2100 GCA_964649785.1 Candidatus Woesearchaeota archaeon
AAATTTTCTTTTCTGTATAAAGAGCTCAAAAATTTCTTTTATTGTACCAAATCTGCTCATATTGGCTCAAACTGTCAACTCTATCTTAATATTAAAATGTACATCTAATTTAAAATAACAGAAATATGTCAGTTCAAATCTCCTATAGGAAGCAAGTAGTTTTGGGATTAATGTTTTTACTTGTAATTTTGGCTGGAATTGAAATTATTGGTCGTGTAGTATTAGATCAATATGATTCATGTAATCAATCACTACCAATGAGCGGTCTGTATGAACATTTAACAGTGGATCAACTGAAAAAAATTTGTCAAGATTACCAATCCATAATACAATATCCATTACCGTTTGCACATTACGAACCTAATCAAAAAACTGATACGGTCACAATTAACTCTCATGGATTTCGTGGAGAAGATTTTGAAAAAGAAAAAACGGATGATAGTGAATATCGTATATTTATGGTAGGTGGCTCTGTAATGTATGGTGTATATGCTACGTCCGATGACACAACAATTCCAGGTCATTTACAACAGCTTTACAACGAATTTACTGGTGATCATAACATCCGTGTAATTAATGGTGGTGCAAATACTCACGAGTCTTTTGCTGAGACACACTTGATTATGAATAAAATTCTTGACTTCAAACCAGACCTGATTATTGTTCTTGATGGATGGAATGATTTGGTTACTCCAATTAAAAGAGAATATAACGAACCTACAGGATTAGAACAAATTGAACAATATAGTTTGGTCATAAGAAAATATTACAAAACCATTCAATTTTATGAATTTTTAGATAGAGTTTGGACAAAACAATTTGATAACGAACCAAGAAAACAACATAGTGAGGATACAATGGAAGAAAAAGCATTATTATGGAAATCTAGATGGGAAAAAGTTTGTGAATTGGGAGAAAAAGAAAATTTCAAAGTAATCATAACATTGCAACCGCTTTTAGGTGTAGGAAACAAGGTACTTACTGATTGGGAATTAAGAAATGTTAAGGAACTTACTTATCAAAATCCTGCTCCATCATATCATATTATGCAGAATAAACTTGAGGAACTAGAAACAAAATGTACAGCTGTTGAAGATCTAACTAGTATTTTTGATGCTGAAGATAGTATGATTTACTTCGATGTTGGACATATGGGAGACAAAGGAAATGGAATGATTGCTCAAAAAATTTTTGATATTTCTTCACTGTATATTTCTGATAGCCAAGAATAGATTATCCTACTGTTTACAGCAAACAAGATATTAAGCAAGAATTTTTTTAAAAATCATGAAATGTGACAAATGTGAAAATATATCAGCTTACTCTAGAAAGTATTCTGGGGAAAATCTTTGTTCTGAATGTTTTTCTAATTCTATTTTACACAAAATTGCTAGAACAATATCAAAATATAAAATGATTAAAAATAATGAACTTATTTGTGTCGCTGTTTCTGGTGGAAAAGATTCTCTTGTATTATTAGACGTTTTAAATAAAATGTCAAAAACTCACAATTTTAGGTTGTTTGCTATAACCATTGATGAAGGGATTAAAGGATATCGAGATGAGGCACTCAAGATTGTCAAAAAATTTTGTTCACAATTGAAAATTGAATGCAAAACCTTCTCATACAAAGAGCTGTTTGATCTTACATTGGAGGAATCATTACACCTAAGAGCTGATCAGAAACTTTCTTCATGTTCAATTTGTGGGACATTTAGAAGCCGGGCCTTGGATCATGCAGCAAAAATAATTAACGCTGATGTTATTGCAACGGGTCATAACTTGGACGATGCTCTACAAACGTTTCTTATTAATACTCTATCAGGTGATGTTAGTAAAATTGGTTGGATGGATCCTGGTAGATCTTCAAACAAATTAAAAAAGATCAAACCGTTATGTGAGATTTACGAATCTGAGATTGTCTTTTATGCATTTACAAATAAACTTCCATTTCAAACCGAACCATGCCCGCATATGGATGAAGGAATTAGAACTGAAATACGTGAGTTTCTAAATTCACTTGAATCAAATCATCACGGAATCAAAAATAATATGTATAGTTCAGTATTGAAAATTTCTGAAATTACTAAAAAATCCAAT
>CAZYQG010000063.1:0-2088 GCA_964649785.1 Candidatus Woesearchaeota archaeon
ATGAGATTATCAGGCTTGTTGATTCTTATGATATTATTGAAATTTCTGCTTCGGAAATTGATGAATATCAAGATCGAGGAATTAATCTAAATCAAATGGAAGCTCGTGTTGCTGCAAAGATAATCAACAAATTAAAACCATCTAAAGTGTATGTTGATAGTCCTGAACCTGCGAACGGTGGTGCAAAGTTTGGAATAATGATTAATGAGTTCCTAAATGTTCAACCTGAACTAATTGCTGAACACGGAGCAGATTCTAAATACGTTGTAGCTGGTGCTGCTTCAATTCTGGCCAAAGTTTCTCGTGATCGAGAAGTTGCTCGGATTGTTGAAGAGATTGGTGCCGAGATTGGCAGCGGTTATCCTCATGATCCTCGTTGTAAGGCTTATTTGGAAGAAAATTTTAGAGGTCCAATTCATAAATATTTGCGAAAATGTTGGTCCACATATAAGCGATTGAATGAAGCGCAAGGTCAGATGAATTTGAGTGATTTCTAGTAAGGATTTTATACTTTGGTCTATTTGTTTCTGTATGAATCATGGACACCCTACTGTTTTTATGTTGAATGATTCTCCTGGCTCAGTTTCGGACTTGATTTCGGAATTGAATAAAATTGCTAATCAAACTCGTGTACGTATTACTGGGATTAGTTTACTTACTCATCGAGATGGAAAAACTCAAGTTATTGTGAATCATGCGCTACTTGATGAAACACATGATAATGTTTTGTACAATGACTTTGATTTTGGAGATAAGATTGGTTTTAGAGATATTGTAAAACGAATTAATTCTGTTGCGAACGATTCAAGCGTTAAGATTGTGAATATCGTTTTCGGTTTAAAGGGTAAAACTCGTAGACATATCTTGATACACTCCAAGAAATTGAGAAGATGATTTTTCAATAATCTTAAATAAGTGTCTGGCGTAATCTGAATATGGTTAATCTTTCTCAACGGAAAGCTACTTCTGCACTTCAGAAAGCAAAAGTTGGTTCAACGATTGTTCTTGCGGGTTGGGTGGAAAAATCCAAGCATTTAGGTAAATTGGCGTTTATTAATTTACGTGATAGAGAAGGTTACGCCCAGATTGTTGCTAACGAGAAGTTCTTGGGACTAAAGAGTTTGAAAGATTTAACTCGAGAAAGTGTCGTTGCAGTTAAGGGTAAAGTTAAGACTTCAAAAGCTAAGAGTGGTGGAAAAGAGTTAGAGCTTGTTGAGCTTGATGTTTTGAATCGTGCAGCAGTTCCTTTACCAATTGAATTCTTAGGTGGAAAGGTTGAAACTGATATGAGTAAGAGGTTGGATTATCGATATCTTGACTTGCGTAATCCTAAAATATTTGCTATATTCAAAGTGCGTTCAGTTATGTTGAATGCCATTCACAAATTCTTTAGAGATAATGAGTTTTTAGAGATGCAGACTTCTAAGATTTCTGAAGCGGGAGCTGAAGGTGGGGCAGAGTTGTTTGAACTTCCGTATTTCAAAAAGACTGTTGCTTTGAATCAGAGCCAGCAATTGTATAAGCAATTAATTATGATTTCAGGTTTTGAGAAAGCTTACGAGATTGGTACAAGCTACAGAGCTGAAAAAAGTCATACTCATCGACATTTGACTGAATTTTGGCAATTAGATGTTGAGATGTCATTCTTAGATGGAATCAAAGATATTATGAGCGTTCAAGAAAGATTAATTGTTTCTGTCTTGAGGGCTGTAAAGAAAGAAGCTAAATCAGAGTTAGAGTTATTGAAAGTTAATATTAATGTTCCAAAGTTGCCTTTCCCAAAAATTAATCATTCTGATGCTTGTAAGTTGTTGGGATTAAAACAAGGAACTGATATTGGAACTGAGGCTGAACGTAAACTTGGTGCTATCGTTAAACGAAAGTACAAGACAGATGCATTCTTCTTGATTAATTTACCTGAGAATCTTACTAAGTTCTACGCAATGCATGATGATGGACTTGGTCGCTATGTTGACTTGATTTACAAAAATAATGAAATTAGTTCGGGCGGTCAAAGAGAACACAGATATGATATTTTAATTAATCAAATACGAAATAAGAAATTGAAGCCGAAAGACTTAGAATTCT
>CAZYQG010000064.1:0-2076 GCA_964649785.1 Candidatus Woesearchaeota archaeon
GAGTTGAATTGAAAGACGGAGAAAATGAACAACTCGCTCAGATTCTAGTAAGACATACATTAGGTTTTGGACTGGCAGAAATAATTCTAGGAGATTCAAAAATCCAAGATATCTCAATAAACGCTCCATCAAACTTAAACGAAATATCAGTTGTACACCAAGATCACGGAGAATGCATAACAAACATCACACTAACAAACAAAGAAGTAGAAGGATGGGCGACAAAACTCAGATTAATTAGTGGAAGACCTCTCGATGAAGCAAATCCAGTTCTTGATACAAGTCTAACTCTCGCAAATGCAATGGCAAGAGTCTCAGCAATCCAACCACCACTTAGTCCTCAAGGCTTGGCATTCTCATTCAGAAGACACAGAAGCAGGCCGTGGACATTCCCATTATTCATAGAAAACAAAATGATGAATCCTCTGGCCGCAGCACTAATGAGTTTCTTAATTGACGGAGGAAGAACAATACTATTCGCAGGAACGCGTTCTTCAGGAAAGACTTCATTACTTTCCGCAGCAATAGTCGAATTAATGCGATCCACCAGAATAATTACAGTCGAAGATACCTTAGAACTTCCAATAACAAAATATCAAGATTTAAACTATGATATTCAATCCATGAAAGTTCAATCAGTAATCACTCAAGGAGAATCTGAATTAACTGCAACTGACGGAATCAGAACAAGTCTAAGACTTGGAGACTCAGCACTAATCGTAGGAGAAGTTCGAACCTCGCTAAGACTTGGAGATTCCGCATTGATTGTAGGAGAAGTTCGTTCCAAAGAAGCAGTAGCATTGTATGAAGCAATGAGAGTGGGAGCATTAGCAAATGTAGTCATGGGAACAATTCACGGTGACTCACCTTACTCGATTTATGACAGAGTTGTAAACGATCTTGGAGTTCAAAAAACTTCATTCAAAGCAACAGATATAATTATAGTTTCAAATCCAGTAAAGTCCGCGTCAGGTATTGGAAAACTTCGAAGAGTAATTCAAATTTCAGAAGTTCGAAAAGAGTGGGAAGACGATCCTCTAAGAGAACATGGGTTTGTAGATTTAATGGTGTATAATCAAAAGACAGACACGCTTGAACCAACTGACGCATTAATCCAAGGAGAAAGTGTCATACTAAAATCAATTGCATCAAGAGTTGCAGAATGGGTCGGAGACTGGGATGCAGTTTGGGAAAATATCCAGCTAAGGGCAAAAATAAAAGAAAAGATAGTTGAGCTCGGAAAAGAAAATCCAGAAATTCTAGAAGCAGAAATAACTATTCAAGCCAATGACATGTTCCACAGAATTAGCGAAGACCTATTTGAAAAAGAAGGTCGTTCAGATCCAGAAAAAATCTATCAAGAATGGGAGGCATGGCTGACTTCTAAACTCAGTAAATTATAATTGTGGCAAACGACTTTGAAAAGCGACTAGAAAAAGCTGAAGGTACATCAGAACAACAGCCACAAATATCTTACTCACAAGCCTATGAACAATTCAAAGCAGATCAAACAACTGCAATCACTACAACTTATGAAAAAGCAGCAAACTTCGCGGGAAAAATTCTAAAATTAAAGGTCAAAGAATCAGACAGGGAAAAACTAGAGCGATACATACAAATGACTCACATGAATATTCAACCAGAGTATGTAAATTCTTTAGCACTCCTTTCAGCAATTCCCTTTCTAATTGCAGCAATTGTAACATTCATTACCACCGATTCAATATTTTTCCCAACACTTCTAATGGGATCAGCAATCTTTGCGCTATACTATTTTGCAAACACTCCAAAACACATATACAATTCATGGCGAGCCCGAGCATCAGACCAATTAATGCTGACCGTATTATACATAGTCATTCACATGAAACGAGATTCAAATCTCGAAAGAGCAATTCTCTTTGTAGCAAATCAAACAGCACCACCAATTTCATTAGATTTTATGAAAATACTGTGGGATTTTGAAACAAAAAAATACAGCACAGTTCAAGAATCGCTTGATGTTTATCTGGAAACTTGGAAAGAATCCGAACCGGCATTTGTTGATGCCATGCATTTAGTAGAATCATCCTTAGC
>CAZYQG010000065.1:0-2071 GCA_964649785.1 Candidatus Woesearchaeota archaeon
TAGACTTTGGGCTTTTTTTCTTTTTTGATTTAGGTTTCTTTAGAGTCTCTACTTCGGCTTCAAGCATTTTTCTTTGAGCTGCAAGAATAAGAACTGTTTTTTCGGATTCTCTGAATTTTAGAATTAGATCGTTTAATCTGTCTTGATGTGTTTCTGACTTCAGTTCAATTTTCTTTGGTGCTAAAATTTCAATATTTGTAACCATGTAGTCAAGTAGAAGGTCAAAGATTATATCTGAATTTGGTAATAGCATTTCAATTTCTGCGTATTGTGAGAACCAATTTTTTTGTTGATCAATTAACTCTGGAGAAGAGATTCTTGCTCGAATTTCTTTTCCAAGTAAAACTATCTCATCAATCTGTTTTCTTGTGGCTTTGTCAATTGCTTCCGAATTATTTCCTTGAACTTGTAAGTTTATTAGAATCTGAATTTGTCCTTCTTTGACCAATTTCTTGATTTGAGCTTGCTTCATAATTTTGATTTGAGTACAAGCTTTTAAATTTGACTATTTGAACATGACCAACATTATGTTGAAGAATAGTGATGCCATTAGAAATAGATAAAACCCTGTTACGATGTGTCCTTTGTTTTCTGATTCGTATGCTAATTTTACTAACTTGTTTTTGATTGTCGGTTCTTGGATTTTGGTTGGTTCGGTTTGCGTTGGTGTAGTTAGTAGTTGTATTTCTGGTTCGATTGAATCGTTGAATTGTAATGTTGGTTCTGTAATTTCTTCAGGTTCTTCTACAAGTTGGAATTCTGATTGAACTGATTCGATTATATATTCTGATTCATTTGTTTCCTCAGTTTGATTTGATTCTGGGATTTCTTCAATTTCTGGTTCGTAACAGAAATTTTCTTGACCGGGAGTTGGTTCGCAAGCTTTCCAAAACTCTTCAATTAATTGTAATGATGCTCCGTTTCCGTCCGAAGCATTTGTTGGTAAGTACGTTATGTTTACTACAACAGGTCCGTCTTTTGAAGTTCTTAGAACTAATGGTTCTCCTGAGTTTGCTAATGAAGACCAAGCACTGTCAATGATTTTTCCAGTGAAGTTTGTATCATTTAGAAATGATTCTGGTTTGTTTACAATTATCGCATATTCGTCTGCGTGCAGAATTAAATCGTCTGTAAAGTTTTTGAATTTGTGATGCTGCCCGTTTTCAAAAAATCTCCAGTCTGAAATATCTGTCTCGTTTCCCGTATTGTGTATTTCAATCCACTCGCGTTTTCCGTCCGCACCAGGTAGATCATACATGATTTCGGTGATTTCAATTTGCGCTGTGGCTGTTGGTAGAAGTAGTAATAGTATTATGATTCTTCTCATAAGTTTTGAAGGTGTTTTTGATAAATATATAGCAAGTGACAAAAATTATATGGTCCGACCAAGATTCGAACTTGGGATCTTCCCGGTGTAAACGGGACGTCATAACCAGACTAGACCATCGGACCGTAAAGTAGGTCTGATTTATTTTGGTTAAAAAGGTTTCGGATAAAGAATTATTATCTATTTAGTGGTGGAAGTTTGGAGTTTACTTCTGCTACTCGGTCTCTTGCTTCATTGATTAAATTGTTCCAAGCTCCAATAATTTGCTGCTCAGAATCTTTTATTGAAGTAATTTGTCCGAGTGCGTTTTGGAGTTCATTAATCTTGGATTCCATTTTATTTATTGTTGATAGAATTTCAGAATATTTGTCTAATCTTACAAATACTTTTGCGCCAGGCTGTGATGCTACTGGTTGTTCAGTTGGTTGAACGGGTGTTGTTGGTTGTGGTTGTTCAGCTGTGTTTGCGTCTGGAAGAGGAGGTAATTCGTCTTCAAGTTTTGAAACTTTGTCACTCATTGCACTTACTCTTTTTGCTACGTCTCCTACATCTTTAGAAATGTCATCCGGAAGAGGAGGTAATCCTGTTGGTGCCGGAGGTTTTGCTGGTGCGGCTGGAGCTTGAGGAGGTATCGGTTTGGCTTGATTCATCGCTAACTGATCTTTCAAACTTGCACCTTGTGGAGGTTGGCTTGGAACAAACGGTGCTGTTGGTTTAGGCATAGCTACTGGTGGCTGCTCCTTC
>CAZYQG010000066.1:0-2057 GCA_964649785.1 Candidatus Woesearchaeota archaeon
ACTCCTGCCAATCTCATATCTGCAAATAGATTAAAGTCTTCCAAATTTCTTACTTCGTCATACAAAGTATAATCTGGTCTCGTTAAAAGTAAAATGTCTCTGAGTTCATTGTGTGATGCTTTATTTAATGAATATTGTGTTATGGAGGGAGGGAGTTGCATGTCTCTTGGAGATTCAAGAGATTTTACAACTTTATTTAATTCTGAATATGTTTTTGCTAAAGCCTGTGCAAAAGTAGATTTACCCGATCCCGGACTTCCGGCAATAAGCATTCCTTCTGCTCTGTCACTTAGTCTGTTCTGAACTCGTTGAGATAGTTTGTAATCACTTAAGTCTAATTTCTTTACTGGTCGAACTATTGTTATTTCCCAAGCGTCTGAAAGTGGCGGTCTTGTTATTACAATTCTATAATTTCTTATTTGTGCAATTACATGTCCTCTTTTTGATCGCTCTAAGAATGAGTGTTCAAGAGTTCTTGCTGCATCAACTATTTCTGAACTTATTCTTTCCAAATCTTTTTCTTTCAGTTTCTTTTTTGTAAGATCTAAGAACTCCCATTGTCCTGGCGCTCCTGCTTTTGCTCTTGGTACTGTGTCTTGTTTTAAGTGTAAAGACATGTATCCTTCTTTGAAATATTTCTCAAAAGTTAGTTTTCCTCCAACTTGTACTGATGCAACATAAATTACTTTTATATCTGAAACTTGTGCAACTTCTGCTTGAACTTTATCGGAAGTAAATAATGTTCCGTTTTCATCCAGAGCCAGATTTCTAATCATTTCATCTATTGCTCCGCGTTTTGCCATCTTTATTTGTTGTAAAGACGGACTTTCGCCTGCGTAAGTTATTTTGAATTTATGCTTCTTTGATAATTCCTTTAGTAGTTTGAGTTCGTTAAATCCAAGAAATCCTGTGTCTTTCCCTAAGTTAGCTTGATTCTCAAGTTCTGAAAGAAGCGCTCGATGAACTAATAGTTCGGAGAAAGAAATCTTTTTTTCTTCGAGCTGTTCGCTAATTGTCTGATTAATTATAGCACTTGTATCTGGAATAAGTTTACTTAACTTGGCGATTTTCTTCCACCTGATTTACAAAGTCCGTCACAGTTTTTAAGGCATTCGTCGAAACTTGTAGACTGTTGTATTCAGAATCCATCATTTTGATATAGACTCTGTGGAAGTCTTTGTATGGTTCGTTTTTGAATTTCTTGAAGTGTTGTGTTATTAGTGGAATGTTTTTTACTTGCTCGGAGTCAAATTGAGTTAATTCTTCCATTGCAAGTTTTGCCGCATCAATAATATGTTTCATGGCTCCAACTGAAAATTCGCTTGAATCATCTTGCGAAAGTAAATATTCTGCAAACGTTATTTTCTTTCTGGCTTCTTCAATCTTGCTCAATAATATCACCTACCTTGCTTACAAATTCTTGTGCTGATGAGAAATATGATTTTATTGTTTGGAGTTCAATAGATTGAGTACCGAAATCTTCGTCTGCTAAAACATATGTATCTCCTCGCCTGAAATTTAGTGAACTCGAGTCAATTGTTTGTTCCATTGATACAAGTTTGTTTAGGAAAATTAGTGTTTTTTCTTCAAACTCTCTTCGTTCTGCTACTTTCTTTTTGAAAGTTTCTACCATGAAGTTGAATTGTTTTGGATATGGTTCAATTAATTTTGACTTTCTTTCAAATTCAAGTAATGCTTCTAGTGCATACTTTACTGCATCAATTAATTGATTTGTTACTGAGAATACAAATTTTGAATCTTTGACAATATTATACGTTACAAAAAGTAAATGATCTGAAGAATCTATTTCTTTTTGAGCCTTGTTTATTAGTTCGTGATAGTTCTCCATATGTCTTTTTTTTAAAATTCAGATATAAAAACTTATATATGGCTGAGAATTGGGTTTTTCAAGCCTCAGTAGCTCAGTTCGGTAGAGCACCTGATTCGTAATCAGGGGGTCGCAGGTTCAAATCCTGTCTGGGGCAATTATTTAAATCATCAACAATATTCATTTTTATGAAAGCTCACTTGAGTAGGCATTCCAGTAAATATTTATT
>CAZYQG010000067.1:0-1991 GCA_964649785.1 Candidatus Woesearchaeota archaeon
GGCTATGTTGAAGTTTCCCGGGAGCCAAAGATTGACGCCAACGCCCATGACAACGTCATCATCAAGATGGAAAAGCGCCTCTAAAAAAAAGAGGTGAATCTGTAAACAGAAACACCTCTATAAGGCACATGAAGGCCGTTCGGGGGCGTTACTCGTAACGCAACACCATCGCCGGTCTCACCCGAGCACTCTTTATGCTCTGGGAAAAAACGGCTGAGAAAGCGATTGCTACTGAGAGTCCAAGACTCACCAGGAAGGGTAAGAAGTTAATATTTACCTGGGCTGCAAAAAATGACGTGTAAACCTGGCCCATTATGAATCCCAGTGGCCAGGCCAGTGCGTTCGCAATAAGAATCGGCTTGGCAAAATCCAGCAGTAGCATTCGCAACAGGCGTTTGCTGCTGGCTCCCATTACCTTGCGAATACCAACTTCACGCTGTCGGATATTGGTAATGAACGTGGCATTACCAAGCAGTCCAATACTGGCGACAAAGAAACCGAACAGGGAAAGAATTCCTATGGAGGCACTGATGCCCAGAAACATGCCATAAGTTTGATAGAAAATGTCATCGACGAGCTCTCTCTTAAGCGGCACTTCTGGCATTAACTGGTTCCATGTATCATCGATATGCCGCAGTCCTGCATTCAGTTGCGAGCGATCCACCTTAACTATCAGGTAATTCGCCTCTTGCGGCTGCAACATGTAAATATGTCCTTCCACTCCGAATGAACTGAAATCCAGAAACTCGTATTTGCGATCACTCATCGCTCCGACGACCACCATCTCCACAGTAATTGCATCACGATTGTTGTTGGCCTGGTAACGACGGTAGAAAGATTGACCCACAGCATCAGAACCGTTTTCCCAACCGAGAGAATGTGCCGCCATGTCGTCGATGATTACGTTAAACGGACCGCTGGAAGAATTGAGCTCCCCTGAGTTCGGTAACAGGTCGCTGCTTCTTTCCCGTGAAAAATCTCGACCGGCATTGAGCGGTTGCGACATTGTTTCAACATACTCATAACCAACCGAGTGGATGGATAGCAAAGCGGTTAATCCGTTTAAATCCCGTTCGCGAGAAAACGTAGAAGCAGAGTTACTTATGGACCAGGGGAGTATATCGACTTGAGTAACAGAAATTACCGACGGATCCCGTTTCAGTTCTGTTGCCAACAGATCAGGATCAACTTCGAATGTGTCTGCCGGCACATTAATCGCAATCTTTGGATTTAAAACATTACCATCTAGTTGCTGCGTCATGGCCTGGTTCTGCATGAACATAACCGTTGCCAAAATCATCAGGGTGCCGGAAATAAAAAACTGGGTTCCCACCATGATGTTACGCATGCGAGAGGAATAACCGCTGGATCCTTTCGGGCGCATCATACTTACCAGTGGAACCAGGGCAGTTCGCAATGCCGGATAGCCACCAGCGATGGCGACGATGGCCGCAATGACGATAACAATAGATCCCCAGAGTGAAGGCGCAAACAGCAGCATTGGACTAATGCCTACCATGTTTGTCGACTGCAGCTGGGACAAGACAAATCCCAGGATTGCCATGGTGACAAAGAGCGCAATGACCAGAAACAGGAAGGTTTCGAAACAGTACTGAACGAAAATCGACAGGCGTTTAGCCCCGAGAATTTTCTGTACCCCCACTTCCTGGCTGCGTAAAGACAATTGCGCAACCACTAGATTCGAATAGTTCAGACAGCCAATGAGTAATACCAGGGCGCCGGCTACAATCAGAATATCCGGCAGATCAAACCCGCCGGTTACGAAGGCCAGTTGTGTCGGTACCAGTTCATTGATTGGTAGAATCTCGAAGGTCTGAATTGCTGCTAGCTCCTCAGGCATAGTGTTCTGCACGAACTCATCGAGCTGATCATTGAATTGAGCAATATCCAGGGGGTAGTCTTCCGGGAACTCGATATGAACAAAATCGGATTGGTTTCCCCAACGGTCCTGGTTCGGATCTCCGCCATTC
>CAZYQG010000068.1:0-1954 GCA_964649785.1 Candidatus Woesearchaeota archaeon
ATCAAGATACTGCAGCTTACGGACATTTTGGTCGTTCTAAATTTCCTTGGGAAAAGATAATAAAGTTGGAAGTATAATTGTGGTTATGAAGGACAATATTCTGGATCTTTTTAATTTGGTTCAAAAAAAGTCAATACAGTTACATAAAAAAAGAATAGGAAACGGTTTGATTTTTTGGAGATCAATAAAAAATACATTGAGAGAATATGATTCACAAAAAACAAATTGGTCGAATAAAGTTTTGAGATTAAATTCAAAAAACAAAACTTTCTACAAAAAAGTTTGGAATCTTGATGAAAAGATTGAGCATAATCATTTCCTAATTCAGCATTTGAGGATACCTGAAAAAAGTGAAGCAACTCCGCGCAAGATTTTACAAATAGCTTTGAATAGCGGCCAGTTGAAAAAATATCTGAACACTAATAATTTTGATACGGATTTAATTCAAACTTATAAAAAATTAAAATTGGACAAAATTGAAACTTATATTAGTCTGAGTAGAGCGAAATTTAAGTTTGATAGGGGATTGTATAAAGAAATCAATAAACAACTTTCTAAGTTTTTGTGAGATATTTAGCAAACTTGTTTAATGCTTTAACTCTCATAGAAATTCTATTCTTTTCCTCAATTGGAATTTGTGAATATGCCTTTTTACTTCCGTCAGGAATGAAAATATAATCGAAACCGAAGCCTGAACCACCTCTTGGAGACCTTGCAATTGTTCCATTTATTTTTCCTTCAAAGAACTTCTTTCTTTTTCCATCAAAGTATCCAATATGAGTTACTGCCTGTGCATTACGATCTTTTCCTACTGCGGTTACTATTTTACAAATTCCATCTAAACCTGCTGCTTTATCTAAAAATTTATACAATGCCCCCGGAAAGCCATTCATTGAATCAATATGTAATGCTGAATCATCTACGAAAACTGGTCGCTTTAATTTTGAATAAGCTTCATCTAGTTTATGTCCAATTACTTTGCGTCCATCAATTGATTGAATTTCATCTAAATCGATATTTTTATTATCAAAATCAAAAGGTAGAATTTCTCTTGCTTCTGCAAGCTTGTTTTTATTACCTGTTAGAAAAATAGGTTTTTTCATTAATATATCTTCAAGGTTTCCCATCTTAAATCTTTCTCCGATCGGCCTTCATATCTGTCATTTTCTGCTTCGCTAGTCAAAGAGTGTTCTAACTCTCAGTTCAAATATGGCATAATTCTTTCTTTCCATTTTTCAAAATTGAAATTTTCTCCATTAACATCTTCGTGGAATATTCTGGTGATTAATCCCTCTTCATGAGTTAAGCTCATGGCCTCCCACCTAGAAAGGTCCTTTAATTTGTCAAAGCTATCCTTTGCTATAACATATGTTGCTTTGTCCAAGTCTTTGGCCTCAATTATAACATGGTCTCCGAATACATATGCTATTGTGATATCTCCATCTCCCAATAATCCACCTTCTATTATTTTGTCAGGATTCATATCTTCCAAATATTCTTGTCCTTCTGTTCGAAATATTGGATCTCTTTTATTGCGAGTAGATATAAATCCAATGCTATAACCTCTTCCACTTGTACCACCACTAACTCCATCTTTATGAGGTAAAATTGATTCTCCATTTCTTGCGCTTTCATATAGTTCTTTGCATATTTTATGAGACTCCGAATTTTGATCGATTGGGACGCCATCCGATCTAACAAATATTGAGTTGTCATAGAATTCAGAATTATTTCTAAGAAAATCAATATCAGAATTTCTAACTGATTCCAATTTCATTGGCCGTGCTTTATTTGTTTCCACCAGTTTAGTTAATCCTTCTTCAGAACTGATTTCATATATCTGAACATATTCGCCAGTTAAATCATCAATAAGTAAAAGAGAATATTCGCCATCTCTTTTTGCCACGCCCGGTAAAACATCATTAAAAGGAGATTCTTCCAATACTGATTCTAA
>CAZYQG010000069.1:0-1933 GCA_964649785.1 Candidatus Woesearchaeota archaeon
TGCTATCTTTTGCTAACATTAAGTAAGTTTGACCATTAATCATTTTGAAAGATGTGCTTCCGTTATCAATTCTAGCATCATCCAAACCATTAATTTGTGATGCAGTTCGTGTAATTGAGCCATTGGATGTGTCGACAGTAGCAACTTTTCCATTTTCCTCAAAAACAATGCTTGATCCGTCCGTGATTGGAGTTTCTAGACTGTATCCTGCATCTGGAACTGTTTGAACAGATTCCATTATAATTGGATTATCAGTTAAGTATTGTTGAGCATTATCAATAATACCAGCATAAGCGCTAGTTAACAGGCCAATTCCTGCCATTGCCGGCAAAGCAGCCTTTTTCAGTGCTTGTCCTGCTATTGTAGCAGTACGACTAAAAACTGAAGGTTTTTGTAATTCAGTATTTAATCCGAATACATCTTCACCATCAAAAATTCGAGTATCAAGAGGTAAGTCTCCTAATTTATGTTCACTTCGTGTATCAAGTAAATCTTTACTATCTTCCTGTAAAAAATCAATCATTTCTTGTCTATAATTGTCTTCCATTTTTGAACTCGCAGTTCTTTTAAAATTCTGGTGTAAAACATTTAAAAAGCATTCGAAACGACACTACTCATCGGTGAAATTAAGACTTTTTTGCGGATTCAATTCCGCCAAAATAAGCATCAACATCTGATTCTCGAGCAGCCTGCATCATAGTATTATATTGATCTCCATGTACATGAACTACAACATTTCCTTGCTCATCCATTCTAACTACTTCTCTCGGAAGTCGGATAAGCGAACTTTCATCACTATCAAAACCAAGTAAATTTGAGACTGGGTCAATTGTTCGTTGTTTTAACGATCTGAGTTGTCGGTTCTGTAACAAAAATCCTCCAAGCGTAAGAGTTGCAGCAGCAGTACCAACCCAAAAACCATAATTCGTTGTTCCGTCACTGCTTTCTGAAGCAGAAACTTCTACCGCTTCAGAACCAGTTTCATTATCTGTGGCCCAGTCTTGCCGAACTTCTGCAAGATTCTGATTCGACTGATTCAGTGCATCATCTCGTTCGGACATTCTATCTTCTAATTCAATAATTTTATACAAAAGAGCGGATAGCTCTGAACGATTGAGAGTAACATTATCTGAAGAAGATTCATTAGTCGTTTCTTGAATTATTGACAAGTCTGTTGATTCTTCAATTGGCGGCGGAACGACTACTTCTTCAAGAGTTCTATTTCTGACTTCAAAATCATCAAAATGATATTCAAGCGCACCCCATCCTTCTGTAGCAAATCCAAAAGTACCTCTCAATATTGTTGCTCGATCATTAATCAAATATTGAAGAACTTTGGTGTCATTAACTGACATGGAAAATTCATCAAATGAATAATTAATCTGAACTTCTTGCCAAGTACCTTCTTCAAAAGGATAGTCTATTTCACCAAGCTTAGCTCTAACATTATTAGCATTTTTAAACAATATAATTCTATCACCTTGATCAAAATATAGTTCATAGTTACTATCCAATATTTCATCTGGATCTCTCCAACTTGATTCTATTCTTTCTCCACCAATAATAATTCTAAAGGCATTATCTTTCCACAAGCCCCACTCTGAGGAAGTATCATCTATACATTCAGCACTCACACAATCTACGCCGTGTTCTTCAATATTCATATTAAACTTAACTGAATATTCTATCCAATTATATCCTCCATCATACCAAAATACTGCAGGATCCCAACCTTCTTCCTTTCTAAGCGTAAGGTATGGATTTATTGAATCATGAACGGTCGCATAGTGTTCTGTTCTCCATCCAACACTTTCAGTGCCATCCCCATAATAATATCCTCCGGCATTTCGTTGGAATGCCAATAATCACTCTGCGTCCAAATCATAAAAATCTTCAGAGTAAAGAAATTCTCATTCACTAACGGAATAAACAA
>CAZYQG010000070.1:0-1871 GCA_964649785.1 Candidatus Woesearchaeota archaeon
TAAATCAAATTGACCTTTTACGTTGTTAATTAGCTTTCGTATTCTGTTTAATCCTGCTCTTTGTTCTGCTAACCATCCAACTATATCATTCTCTAGCGCTATATTCTCATCCTTTTTTATGGCAAGCATTAAAAAACCTCCGGTTTTAAGAAATGAGATATATTTTTGAATAGTATTCTGTATCTGTTCTAATTGTGTAATATCAACATAAAGTACATCAACTTCTCCATTTATTGATGCAGAATACGCCTGTTCGTAAGAATTATCAGAAATAAAAATTATATTTTTTCTGATATCATTTAGTTCGTTCAAAAATCTTTTTTTGTTTTTATCACCAACAACAAAAATAGAACCTTTACTACCAATAATATCAGAAATATGTGGTATTGTTGATCCGCTAGTTGTTTCAACACAAATTATTCTAGAATCTTTTATAATCGGTAGAATTTGAAGGCCATTTCTAATAGCTGCTGCAATTTTGCAACTATAAGGATTCCATTCCAAAAACTTTTCGCCATTTACAATTATAGTTTTTTCTTTAAAAATTTCAGCGCTTTCAACTAGACTCTTTGTAGCTAATTTCTCTTCATTCCCAATTTTTACTTGAAAAATTCTACTTTCTCTCATATCTATTTATCAACATTAACAAATAGAATTTAAAAATTTCTCATAAGTTAAATCATTATTTATGGATTTACTTAGAATTATAAAATAATTCACCATTACAAATTTCATTTAATAATTTCAAAATTTCTGATTTTGAAATACTAATAGGATTATTATCCAAGTGTTTTCTATCTAACATGATTAGATCAACTGCGTCCTCAAGATTTTGTTTTAAGTTAATTTCTTCAAAGTTTAACTTTCTCACCAAATTTTTGTATCTATTATAAAATACAGAGCCATTAAATCTATGTGCTATAGTGGTTGTAAATGCTAATGCATGACCATGAGAAATCCCTTCGTTAGAAAATACATAAGATAATGCATGACCTAATGTAGTGGAAGTATTCCCAAATCCTAACCCAGCACATAACGAACCATATGCCAAATCTTCATATTTTTCATTTAAAATTGCATTTTCTAAAATTTCAAATGCTTTTTGACAAAGGAATTTTGTGTAAGCATTACTAGTTTTACTATCATATCCTTCCGTACATTGTGCACAGGCATCTATAGCAGAATTTTTTATTATAACTTCTGGAGTGGCGTGTATAAAATACGGATCAATGATAGCTCTATCCGCAAAGATTCCATCATCATGAAAGCTTTGTTTTTTTCCATTGATTTTGAGTACTGCGATTCTGGTTACTTCACTTCCACTTCCGAATGTTGTAGGAATCATAATCTTTATTTTTTTCATTTTATATGCTACAAATTTAGCCACATCGAGTACACTGCCCCCACCTATCCCTATAATATTAGAAAAATTTGAATCTGAAAACTCTGATATTATTTGTTCAGTTGTTTCTATTGAAGGATTAGATTCTACATCATCATAAATATAAGAATCTGTCAATCCTATGTATTCAAGCCAGTTTCTAGATTTGGCTCCAGGAGAAGTTACCACCAATGAATCTGTAGGAATTTTATAATCCCGCGCAGAGTATTTACCGAATATTATAGTTGATGGCTGCTTTATTGTAAACATCTATAGTAATAGTTGTATGGTACATTTTTTATAACTTGATATTTCTTAACTAGAAATATGTCTAGAGCTAACAATTTAATTGAATTATTGAATTCAAAACCAATTATCAAAGTTTGTGGCGCATTCGATGCAATGTCTGCCAAACTAGTTGAATTTTATGGGTTCGATGCTGTTTGGGCTGGTAGTTTTGCAATCTCCGCAACTCATGCCGTACCTGATG
>CAZYQG010000071.1:0-1765 GCA_964649785.1 Candidatus Woesearchaeota archaeon
GGAGTTTTAAGAAATCGTATCTTACGTCTGCCAGTCAGTTCATTAACAACCCAAAAATTACCACAAACGACCCCGACCTGTTGACTATCAAAAAGATGGACTTGCCGAGAAATATGTTCAGCACCCCACCAGTCATCAACATCTAGGAAACAAATGAAATCTCCTTTGCAATGGGCGATCGCTCCATTTCGCGCTGCATAAAGGACGGTATGAGAATCTGCGAGAAAGTATTTAAAGCGCGAATCATGATAGGAATCGAAAATCCCCCTACTGGAATCTGTTGATTTGTTATCCCAAAAAATTAATTCCCAGTGAGTATATGTTTGCGCGATAATGCTATCTAGCGCTTCCCGTAAGTATTTCTCACCATTAAAACAGTTAACAATAATACTTACTAGCGGCTTCCGAGTCATCAATCAATTCTAAAGCCTTCAATAGTCTGTTTTAGACCAGTCTCGAGGGCTATTGACGGAGTCCAGCTTAGTATTTCTTTGGCTTTTGTAACGTCAGGGAAGAGCGCCATAGATTCGCCAGGGCGATAAGGTCGTTGCCCAAATTGGGGTTTTCCGCAGCCAAGAATTGCGACGATCTTATTGACCACTTCTTTAATGCTTACCGGATCCCCTGAGCCAATATTGATAACATGCCCTCGGGCCTCTGAGTTTGGCAAGGCCAAAAATATCGCATTAACAATATCGTCGATAAAGCAGAAGTCTCGTAGTTGCAATCCCTCAGATACAGGGAAAGGTTTGTTTGATAGACAGCCCTTAATTGTCTGTGGGATGAACCTTGCAAAATCTTGTTTTGGCCCGTAGCACAGGAATAAACGAAGAACTATGCCGGGAAAGCTTTCTGTCTTGCTCAGCATCTGAATTAAATGAGTGGCTGCGAGCTTCCCTAGGGAATAGGGTGCGATTGGGGACTCTCTAGTTATTTCTTTTTGTGGTGAGGTGGCGTTCCCATACTCATCGCTACTACCAATATTGACAAACCCTTGAAGCGATTGTCGATCTAAACATTCTATAACATTAATCAGGCCTGAGATTTGGTCTTCAAAAATAACTCGCCCGCCCGCCCTCAATAGAGTGTGATCTACATATCCACTACAGTTAACAACGTACTCAAAGCTATTTTGAGTGAGCGCACTTTTTAGGCCGACCTTATCTTTTATATCAATATAGATATGCTGTACAGCCCCCAATCCCGCTTTGTGCGTATTTTTTAAGGATATAGAGGTGACATTCCAGCCAAGTCTTGCTCCATGTTGGACCACATGCTTGCCAATAAAGCCTGTACCTCCAATAACTAGCAAACGAGGCATCTGATTGGCAGGTGTCATCTTTATGAAAATCTGGGCCGTAAAATAATAGAGTATTGGGAAAAGTTAAAAATCGGATTGGTTATGCACGCCCGCTAGAGTGGGCTATATTCAGTGATTACTGCGGGACTGCCTGTTTTCCAATCGAGATTATCGATCTTCATCTCCGAATTCTCCCCATACATAAAGGCGCGAATCTCTTTAGCATGTGTAAGGATTTTGCACTTCACACCGCTGCAGTCGAAATCAATAAAGAACTACACAAATTTCTTTGGATAAGAATAGCCCTGATTTTAGTGCAAACGATGTTTCTTAGGTAAAGTATCGTAACGAGGCTTTAAGGGATTGGATTTTTGTTTTACCAGACACGAAGCTTTGGGCTATCAGTGAGTCCAGAACCCTGCCGTTGTTTGTTTCATATCACCCCTATTATCCGTAATGGCGATT
>CAZYQG010000072.1:0-1721 GCA_964649785.1 Candidatus Woesearchaeota archaeon
TTCAATATCTTCTGTTGCAGTATTTGGAGCTACAGAAACTAAATCTTTAACCAAAACTAAACTTGCTACTCCGCTAATTTCAGTCTCAAGAACTCTAGATATATTTCGATAATTGGCAATTGTAATTTTCTTGGTAGCTTTTTGACCTCTATTCAATTCAATTTCAATTTTGTCCGTAATTAATTCAAGTTCTGGACCAGTTTCACTTATTGAAGGACCAAACGATGCGCCGCCACCTCCGCCACCTCCTGCTGCTCTTGCAACAGGTTCTTCTGCCGGTGCTGCTTCAACCGCATTTACTGTAGTAATAAATGTGCTATTTGTAGTATTAAGACCATCAGAACATGAAACAATACAAGTGCTATTTCCTGTAAAACCGCTTGCCGGAGTCACACTTATTTGTGTACTTGAAACGGTACAATCTACTGCCGAAGTATTCTCGCTCTCAATAGCAAAAGTTGGAGTTGTGCCGTCCGCATCCGTACATTGCCCATTTCCAAGCAAAGTCATATTTGAATCAACTACTGTTGCACCAGAATCTTGATTTACCGTAACATTTGAAATAGATTGATTCCAAACTGGCGCATTTGCTGAAACATTTACTGAGAAGGATCCAGTGACAAAAGGATCAAGTATTGAAAATGCATCCATAACACTGAAAGCAAAAACTCCAGGTAATATTAATAAACTCAAAATCAACAGACCTTTGCGCATATAATTGAAAGATTCCAATGATTAATAAATTTAGTTGCGCTTGCGTCTAATTAGTAATAATAGAAGAATTAGTAAAATAAATACGCCTGCACTCACTGAAGCAAACGTGAGTCCCATTTTAGGTATATCTTCTTGAACTGGCGCATTAGTTATATTTATTGCTAATTGTTGTCCAACTTTGACACTAAAAGCACGACCCGTATCTTCAGGAATGGCTTCTTCTGCATAAACATAAGTTGAACTAGTTTTGCTCGGATCCACAAAATAAACTGTTTTGAAAGTGTAATTAACACATTCAGAATGTTTAGTTGAGATAAAATGATTCCTATCAAATTCAAAATCTGTAATCAAATAATCATCAGATAAGGTTAAACTAATATTCATTCCCTCGGCATCATTTATACAAGTATATCCATTATAGGTTCCACCAGGAACAAAATCATACTCTACAATGCCTGGGGAAACTCCTAATGCTAAAACTCCCGGTAACAACAAAAGGGCTAACAAATATCTCATTATGGATTCTGAGTACAATTAAGAGTTATTGTTGCTTTCTTTACTCCTGGACTTGCATCTCCAGGAATAGATACGTTGAAATCAATTCTAATTGTATCGTTCGTAGAAAGATAGGTGAAATTATCAACAATAAATATTGAAGATGTGCTAACATTTGTCCAAGATCCATAATCTGTTCCATTATTAGTTATTATATCTCCTCCTGTCTCTACATCTGCTCCGGCAGCCAAACTAACATTGAACAAAAATAGTGGTTGTGTTCCCGGGAATAGTGTTGTATTTGATGCATTGCTAACTATATCTACTCTTAAATCTACATTTCCGGTATTATTCAAAACAAGACCGGTTCCTGTTTCTCCAGCATAATCTTCATTGTGTCTCATACATTTTACTTCATATACTATTCACAATTTTTCCAATTTGTCTACTTTTTCTTTATAGACAAAGGATAAATCCGTATTCAAGAAAACTGCAGCCAATCATTTCTGAAC
>CAZYQG010000073.1:0-1671 GCA_964649785.1 Candidatus Woesearchaeota archaeon
TTAATCTCTGATTTTTTTAATTTTTTATGCAAGACGTAGTTATGCTTCCGTCAAAACCTGAAAAATTTATCAGAGCAGCTCGAGAATTTGGTTATTCTGATTTGATATTTCTCTTTGAAGGTTCTGGATCAGCGTTTAATAAATTGAAGAAAAAGTTTGATGTAAATCTTGGACTTTTGTTCGTTCCTAAACATATGGATGATTTTCAAAAGTTGAAACAGTACGATAAACCAGTTTTGATAATTGGTTCTTCAACTGATGAGAAATTATTGCGAAAGATTTTGGAGAGCAAGAAAATTCATGGTTTTACAAATGTTGAACATGACTTTGGAAAAGATCATACTCATTATCGTAAATCAAACATGAATCAAGTTCTTGCAAAAATTGCTCATGATAAAAATAAAACTTACTACGTAAATTTTGCTCGAGTTCTTTATTCTCAGAAACGTTCAAAGTTGATTGGACGAATGTTACAGAATATTAAATTTATGAACAAGTATCGAGTTAATATTTCAATAGGTTCTTTTGCTAAAGATGAAAAAGGTTTCAGATTGTATGACAATTTGGAAAGCTTTGCAAAAGTTTTGAAAGCTCGAAAACTTAAAGCAATTGATGTGCCTGTAGTTTCGAACTTACCAAAAGGTGTTCGGATTATTGGTTAAAGCTCAACAACTGCGCCTTGTTTTGGTGCGATTGCATCAATTGACAATTGACTTTTTAATTCCATTGCGAATCTTTGACAGTGTGCTCCGTGAATGCACATAACTTTTTTTGGTCTTAAGTCTTTTACAAGTTGAAGAAGTTCATCTCTTCCTGCGTGAGAACTCAATTCAAAATTATACATTGGGCATTTAACTTTCAAGTCAACGGCCTCAGTTACGTATCTTCCAGTATCCAACAGATATCTTCCAGCAGTTCCTGGAATTTGATATCCTGCAGTAATCAATGCTGACTTTGGATCTGCATAAACATATTTTATGTAATGTGCTACTGGACCTCCGTCCATTGAACCTCCAGTTGTAACAATTGCACACGGTTTCTTTGTAACTTGTTTTCTTTGTTCGTGAGATTTTACCAAAGTTGTTTTCTTCATTGCGTTCTTCAGTTGGACTGAATTTCTAATGAATTTAGGATTCTTTTCTGAAATTTCCGTTGCAGTTCTACCCATTCCATCCACATAGATTGGGAAATCTGCTCCATATTTTTCAAGAATCATAATTAATTCTGGAGCTCTAATTGCGAAGCTAGGAATTAATGCAATTCCACCTTGCTTTACAGTTTCTTTTACTTTTTCTGCGAATGCTTTTTCAATTTTATTTCGTTTATCCAAAGCTCTTGAACTGTAAGTTGTTTCCATAATTAACAAATCCAGATCTTTAAATTTCTTATAATCTGCTCCATTAACTAATTGTGTTGGCTCAATTTTGAAATCGCTTGTGTAAAGAATTTTTTTCCCAGCCATTTCAATGAATGCCATTGCAGATCCAGGAATGTGTCCTGCATCGTGGAAAGTTATTTTTGCATCTCCGATTTTGAATGGCTTTTTGTAACCAATTGTTTTCCAATTATTAAGAACGCTTTTGATATCACTTTTTCCAAAATTTCTTGGCTTGTCTTTCAGTTTTCCAACTTTTACGCTGTCATACAAAACAAGTTCAGCTAAATCTTTGG
>CAZYQG010000074.1:0-1610 GCA_964649785.1 Candidatus Woesearchaeota archaeon
GTTGTACATACTGGAGAATTTCCTTACAGTGTTCAGGAACAACATGGTAAAACACCATTTAAGACTAAAGATGGAAAGGAGATTAAATTTAGTGAAGGTTATGCAACTGCTCAGCGTGCTCCAAAATACTTAGTTAATACTAAGACTGGTAAAATTATTGATAGTATCGCTCATGATTTTGAAGTTCAATACTTGGCTGAGAAAGAAGGCGCCGATAAACTTGAGTTTGAAACTAAAACTAAAACCTATGATGATTTTGTGGTTACTGCGAAGGCAAATTTAGATAGTAATGAGCGGAAAGCGGAGAATATGAAGGAGTTTGAGAAGCATAATGAAGGTAAGGAATTGAGCGATGAGGAATATAAAAATACTTACGGCGATCCTGGTTGGATGGCCGCGCATTTCCAAATTGACCAAGGAATTACTCAAAACAAATCCGATTATCTTCATCATAAAGCCAGATATGATCACTATAAGCATGATCTTGATCAAGCAGAGCTTCAATTGAGAGCAGCAGAAGCATTGTATAAGGGCGCAGGGGTTGCGAAACCTGATTTTGCAGGAAAACAAAGCATTGACGCCTTACAAAGGAAGGTTTATTATTTTAAGAGTCACGCTGAAGCCGAGAAAGAGTATATGAAGCGATATGATTTACAGAGAAAAAATTCTTATGAACAATTATACAGCTTTAGACCAATTGAATCTTATGGTGTTCAGAAAACTGCCGAGTCTATAGCGGAGCTTGCAATTGATGCTGCACGTGTTACTCGTGACAAGAAGTTGAAGAATCCTTTGTTTGTTGCTCCAGAAAATTTATGGGATGGAAACTATGGCGCACATCCTAAAGATTTGAGAAAAATTATTGTAGATTCTCGAAATAAGGTTGTTGAATTTATGACTTCTGACAAGATTGAAATACAGGGTAAGGAAGTTGATAATCCGTTTAAATCATATGCGAAGAAAGCGCTAGGTCATACTCCTTCAAAAAGCGAGGCAAAAAAAATCGCTGAAAACCATATCAAAGCAACATTTGATATTGGTCACGCAAATATTTGGAGAAAGTATTTTGATGGTGACGAAAAAGAATTCAAATCTTGGATGGGTCATGAAGTTGAGAAATTAACCAAGGATGGAATTATTGGTCATGTTCACGTTTCAGACAATTTTGGATATAATGATGAACATTTACCTCCCGGCTATGGAAACGCTCCAATTAAAGAATTCTTAACGCACATGAATAAATCGGGATTTGATAAAGAGTTTATTGTAGAACCTGCTCACCACGATATTGGTGCACTTCATTCAGGAATGGAATTCTTACAAACACCGATTTATAGAATCGATACTCAAACACATCGATGGACTTCACCTGAACGTTCTTACTTCGGTCAAACACATATCCCTGGATTTGTTACGCCTGGATATTTACCTAACGTTGGAGAACAAAAGCCAATGGTTTGGTCAGAATTGCCTCTTGAATAAACTCTACCAAAATTATTTATAGTCTGAAGCATACTATTTGATTATGAAGTTCAAGTTCAAACCTCGTGAGAATAATCTTGAGTCTAAATATCCTAAGCTTGACAGAGATATTGCTAGAAAGTTTGCTA
>CAZYQG010000075.1:0-1605 GCA_964649785.1 Candidatus Woesearchaeota archaeon
CTACTTCAGTAGTTCCATCAACATCAACTACTACAGAGGAAGAACCTACTTCCATTAATGTAACAGTCTTCCCTGCCACTACTCGTGAATCTCCGACACTCATGAAATATTCTTTAGCTAAGTTGGTTGTTAGTGATGTTGCAGTTGCTGCAGTAATTTCAAGATCATGTCCTAAGATTGACAAACTAATTGGGGATGAACTTGTTGCATTTACTAAGAAGTTGTTTGTGTCTAGTACGTCATCGAAAACATATTGGTACTTAATAGAATCTTTGTCTAATTCTAAGAAAGTGTCTGTTCCGAAGTTTTCTGAAATTGATGCTGTTGTTGAACCTGATTCAACGGATGCTCCGTTATTGAACCAAATTGCTTCGTGAACGTCGTAGTTCTTATCGCTTCCAACATCGATGTTAATTTCACCATCGTACAATGAATCCATATCTTCATCGTCGACTCCATTTGCACTGAATGCGGTTGTTGCGTTTAATGCTGTTCCGATTAGAATATCTTTTGATACTCCGTCAGTTACGGTTGTTTCACCAGTACCTGCTACAGTTGTAACAGCTGCTTGTGTTAGTGTAGAAATAATGTCACCTGCTCCTACGATGTCGCCTGCTGCTGCGTCTGATCCTACAACAACTAATCCAACCAAATCTCCGTCTGCGACGAATGGTGCTGGATAGTCACCTAGGTCTGCTGCAGCGACTGCGCCCATTGCAGTTGCTCCTAACAATGTAGCCCCAGCAGTAATTGCTGCGACTCTCTTTACAGTTTCTCTTGCCTTTAAGACAAATTGTTTCTGCATTTTTAATCACCTTACTGACATAGAACATAGTTCCATGTCTAAGTAATCTACGTATGTGTAATTGGTTTAAAAACATTATTGTCATTTTTCGTTAGACGTGATTCTTTCCATTTTTGGAACATTTTTCCGTTTTGCGGTTTTTTGCTGTATTTTTTATTGAACAAACCATTTTTATTCGTATCTTTCTTAAGGTTTGTATGTCTGACGAAGATAGTTCTCGTGAAACTAAGAAGATTGTTCGTGATCTTAAGATAATTACGGCAATATCTCTTGGTAAAAATCGAAACAAGGACTTAGCTAAACTTTTAGATACTGATAAATCATTTGCTTCAAAGAAAGTTAAAGAACTTGAAGCTCAAGGATTGGTTCGTAAAGAAGGTGAAGGTAAGGAAGTTAGATATGAAGTTAATGAATTCAACGTAATGAAATTTCTTCAAAGTCGAGTTGTTATAAAATGGCGAAAGAACGAAAACCAGGAAGATTTGAAATAACAATGTACAAGTTGCTAGTCATCTTTGTGATTAGTATATTTGTATCTCTAGGACTCGGGATTTTTATAGGTCAGAGCCTTGGAGAAGCTCAAACGTTAAAGGAGCTAGAACTGCCGACTTACTGTTCGGTTTCCTCGGATGCTGATGGTAATGTTATAAAATGTAATGAGATTGGTACTAATTTGAGTGCAAACGATGTTTGTTCAATATTATCAACTCCAGTAAAAGACAAGCTCAGAGTCGTAATTATTCCTTAGACTTTGGGCTTTTTTTCTTTTTTGATTTAGGTTTCTTTAGAGTCTCTACTTC
>CAZYQG010000076.1:0-1594 GCA_964649785.1 Candidatus Woesearchaeota archaeon
TTGCCACGCCCGGTAAAACATCATTAAAAGGAGATTCTTCCAATACTGATTCTAAAAATGGAAAATAACTCGGGTCTAATGCTTCTCGATTCAAATTGAACTCAGCTCCTAGTCTCTGTCCGCGTAATCTAAGTTCTTCGTCTCGTTCGTGTTGACGTTTGCATTGTAATTCCTGGATCTTTATTTTTTTGGCTGTATTATAATCCGTATCTGCTTCCAAATTATACGTTTCAATAATTTCTTTTCGTTCTTGTTCTCTTTCTTCTGCAATTCTTTGCCTTTCTTTCCTTCTTTCTTCTGCTTCTTCTTGTTCTCTTTTTTCTTGAGCAATTTTTTCTTTTCTTTCTTTTTCTTTTCGAGCAATTTTTTCTTTTCTTTCTTCTTCTACCCTTCTTCTCTCTTCTTCTTCTACCCACTTCGTTCTTCTTCTACTCTTTTTCCAGGCTTTATTGAAGTTTCCTTTTCTAGTGCTTCTTGCCACCATAAATTGGTTTTATTTACACCATTTAAATAATATTTGACCCAATTTCTTGTTAAATAGTAATATTTATAACCTAATTTTACAATATATACAAAATGGACAAGTTTGATATAAAAATATTGAAAGATCTTGAAAAGAATGCTAGACTGAGCAGTCCTCGACTTGGAAAGGCTGTTGGAAGGTCACAGCAATTTGTAGACTATCGTCTTAATACACTAAAGACGCGAAAACCTTGGCCAATTATTACACCTCAAATAATTACTAATCAATTCAAATTGGGTTTGCGCAGTTTTTTGCTTTTTGTTAAGCTTGAAGATCCTACAAAAGTTTTTGATTTCTATAAGAAAGCCAAGAAAAATTCTGCAGTTAATTGGATTATTGCCACAGGATATGATTGGGATTTCATTATAATGATAACTAAGAAAGATATAGAAAACTTATATTCAAATATAACTCAACTCTTCAAAGGAGAGAAGATTTTTGATTTTGATATGCGAGAGATTGTAAAGCACCAAATGCTTTCGCACAGTTATCTAACAAAGAACAAAATAACACTAGAACACACTGCATTAACTGCTTCGAGTAAGTTAGATCCTCTCGATTTCAAAATATTACGAGAACTAAAGAAAACATACAATGTAAAGATTACAAATATTGCTTCCAAACTAAAAGTGAATTATCGAACGATTGCTTCAAGAATAAAGAAGATGCAAGAATCAAAGATAATTACTGGATTTAGACTATTCATCAATCCGAAACCCTTCGGTTACCGTTCTTATTTCATAAAATTTACAACAAATATTAAAACAGACCACGAACTTGATAAATTTTTAAAATTATTATCTGAGGACGAACACATTACTGACAGTTTTGAATTCTTGGGCCGTTTTTCTAATGCAATAATTTATAGATATAAGTCTGAGGGTAAAACAAAAGAGTTTTTGGAGAAATTAAGAGAAGCAGTCCCAAAATTACAAGATTTATCAATATTTCCAATGTTTGATGATTCGTTGTATAATTCAGTAATAGAATAGAATTATTCTCGTCTCATTCGTCTCAGTCGCTTCTTTTTCTTAAGCTTCTTTCTGTACCACTTCCATCTACCTCGGTATC
>CAZYQG010000077.1:0-1578 GCA_964649785.1 Candidatus Woesearchaeota archaeon
CACATTACAAAGTTGATGCTAAGAAACATGATTATTTTGAATTCTTTTATGTTGAGAAAGGAAAAATGATTTTAGAACTATTCGATAATAATTCAAAGCCTTGGAAATCTATTGAGATGTCTACTGGAGATATTGGAATGATCTCTTGTGCTCATGCTATTAAATTTTTGGAAGAAACGTCTTTGGTCGAAGTTAAACCGGGACCGTATAAAGGTCGAGATAAGGATAAGTATGATTTGTAATATGATACCTGATGAAGAATATAAAATGATGCTTGAGAAACTTGCAATTCCTTGTGTAGATATTGTTATTGAGAATTCTGAAGGTAAGGTTTTGATGATTAAGCGTTCTAATGAACCAGCGAAAGGTCAGTGGTGGTTACCGGGTGGCCGCATATTCAAGAAAGAAACTATTAGAGATGCTGCAATTCGTAAAATTCACGAAGAAGTTGGATTAGAACTTAGTGATGTTATAATTATTGGAGCTTATGAGACTATTTTTGATGAAGGTCCTTTTGGAATTGAAAGTGGGACGCATTCAGTTAATGTTTTGGTTAAAGGAAGCGTTAAAAGTTTTGATAATATGAAAACAAATGGCGATCATTCTGATGTAACGTTCTTTAAAGACGTTCAGAAAGATTGGCATTCTTATCTCAAGGAAGCGATTGCCGATGCGAGGAAAAAATGATACCGGTATGTGAACCTACGCTTGATGGAAATGAAATGAAGTATGTAGTTGATTGTATGCATACTGGTTGGATTTCTTCAGGTGGAAAGTATGTTAAGCGATTTGAAGAAGATTTTGCTAAGTTTGTTGGTTTGAAACATGGTATTTCTAATAGTAATGGAACTACTGCGTTACATTTAGCAGTTGAAGCTCTTGGAATTGGTGAAGGTGATGAAGTTATTGTTCCGGACTTTACGATGATGGCTGTTCCAAACTCTGTTTTCTATGCTGGTGCGACTCCAATTACAATTGATTCTGAAAGTGAGACTTGGAATATGGATCCTGATTTGATTGAAGCGAGAATTACAGATAAAACCAAGGCGATTATTGTTGCTCATGTTTATGGTCATCCGGCAGATATGGCTAAAATTATGGCAATTGCTAAAAAACACAATTTGAAAGTTATTGAAGACTGTGCAGAGGTTCATGGTGCAACTTACGACGGAAAAATGTGCGGAACTTTTGGTGATATTGCTTGTTTCAGTTTTTATGGTAACAAAATAATCGCAACAGGAGAAGGAGGTATGTGTTTAACAAATGATGATGCTCTTGCTGAAGAAATGCGTAAGCTGAAGAATCATTACTTTGGGAATCCTCGTTTTTTGCATGATAAACTTGGATACAATTATCGAATGACTAATATTCATGCGGCAATTGGTGTTGCACAAGTTGAATATGCGGATAAATTAATTCAGTCTCGGATTGATAATGCTCAAAAGTATAATGAATTGTTGGCTCCTTTGAATTTTTTCAATTTGCCAGTTTGTCGAGATAATGTAAAAAATGTTTATTGGATGTATGGTATTACTATCAAAGATACTGAAAAGATTAGTAAGGAAGATTTCATGACTC
>CAZYQG010000078.1:0-1572 GCA_964649785.1 Candidatus Woesearchaeota archaeon
TCATGTATGGGTAAAAGTTTTAGAAGTTAGTTACAAAGATTATGAAAATAATAAAGAATTTTATGAAGAAAAAATTCAAACTGCTAATTTTTTTTTCAATCGTGTTCTTCCAAGAATAGAGAGTTATTATTTGACTGCAACTAGTGGAAGTAATTATATTATGGATTTTAAATTTTAATAGCATGAACCATTACGATAAGAACTTAGATAAGAATAACGCTAATTATGTTCCATTATCTCCATTATCTTTTTTAGAACGTACTAAAGATATTTACCCAAATTATGAAGCCATAGTTTACGAGAGCAGATCATACACTTGGTCTGAGGTTTATAGTAGATGTGTAAAATTTGCTAGTGCGCTTGAAAAAATTGGAATAAAAACTGGCGATACAGTTTCAATTATGGCATTTAATACACCAGAAATATTTGAAGCCCATTATTCAATTCCTATGGTAGGTGCAGTTATTAATGCAATTAATACAAGATTAGATCCAAAAACAATTAGTTATATTTTAGACCATAGCGATGCAAAAGTTTTAATAGTTGATAGACAATTTCATACAGTTATTACAAAGGCATTAGAAAGTATAAAAACAAAAATAACTATAATTGATATAGATGATAAAGATGCCAACATTTCAGATTCAAAAAAAATTGGTGAATATGAATATGAACAATTTTTAAATACCGGAGATGAGAATTATAAGTGGAAAAAACCAAAAGATGAATGGCAAGCAATTTCTTTAGGTTATACTTCGGGAACAACTGGAAATCCTAAAGGTGTTGTTTATCATCACAGAGGATCATATTTAATGGCAACTGGAAGTGCAGTGGCTTGGGATATGCCTAACAAATTAAACTTTTTATATACCGTTCCAATGTTTCACTGCAATGGATGGTGCTATCCATGGACACTCTCAATGCTGCATGGACGAATAATTTGTTTAAGAAATATTGATGTAAAAAAAATCTTTGAATTGATTGATAAATATGACGTCACACATTTTGGTGGAGCTCCAATTGTTTTAAATATGTTAGCAAATGCACCTAAAGAACATCAAAAAAAATTAAAAAGAAAAATTCATGTACTAACTGCAGGAGCGCCTCCCCCAAGTATTATATTTGAGAAAATGCAAAATTTAGGTTTTGATGTAATGCACGTCTATGGTTTAACGGAAACTTATGGACATATGTTGCAGTGTGCTTGGAATGATGAATGGAACAATTTAGCACAAGAAAAACAAAATGAAATTAAAGCAAGACAAGGAGTTATCTATCCAAATACAGAAGCTGCTGTTGTCATGGATCCTGAAACAATGAAGCCAGTTCCATATGATGGAAAAACTATGGGTGAAATAATGATAAGAGGAAATATTGTAATGAAGGGATATTACAAAGATAAAGAAGCAACAGAAAAATCAATGAAAGGCGGATGGTTTCACTCTGGTGATTTAGCCGTAACACATCCTGATGGATACATAAAAATTCAAGATAGATCTAAAGATATCATTATTTCGGGTGGAGAAAATATTTCATCAATTGAAATTGAAAATACAATAGCAAAACATCCTG
>CAZYQG010000079.1:0-1558 GCA_964649785.1 Candidatus Woesearchaeota archaeon
TCAAAAATAATTTCTGAAACATCCTGAAACGTTTGCTTCTCATTCAAACTCTTAATACTGTGAACTTTTTTCACTTTTCTAAGAACTGAAGTATACAATTTCTCTTGACGCTCCAAATCACCAGCCGGGTGACCCGGTTTTCGTCGGTACAAAACCCCAGGAGAATTATACAAATAAATAACTGCACTTGGTTTCGGAGACAAGAGATACAATAAATTCCTCAACCATAACGGAACATTCTTCATAATTAAGAAGTCTGTTGCAAATCTGTCAGTAATCACAAGCTTCTTAGTTCGCCGAGCAACAAAAACTTTGAAATATCTTAACAAAAAGTCCAAGTAAAACACCGGCGCAGCCAAAGAATATACAACTTTCCTTGAAAACTTAATATCCTTACTCCTTTTTGAATTAGAATCAATTCGTTTTTCCCGACGTTTGTATTCTCTACCAAAAAATTGAATTGGAAGAATATTTCCTCTACCTCGACCAACATAAACTAACTCACTTTTTATCCGATGCTCTTTCAAGAGTTCAATCATCTTAGAAGTTGCAGTGGTTTTTCCTGAACCATCCATCCCAATGAAGCTAATAACTGGCGCGCCTCGAATGAGTTTTGGAAGATACCAAAGAACAGACATCCCAGTAACATAAAGTGCTCCAACTGGATCACTCCAAAACACTTTACTGCGAATTTGTTTCTTTAATTTTCCCAAATCCGAAAACTTACTATCAAAAACCTTTGTCCCAAGACTTCGACCAAAAATATTAACCAAATTAACTCTCAAATATTCCTTATCAAGCTTTTTCAACTTGTTTGCAACCTTAGAATATCTTTTGCTCCCCGGAGAATGCAAAACTAAAGAGATATACAAATCTTCTGGAGACAAAACATAACATTTTTCAACCTCTTCTCGACGATTTAATATTTGCTCAGCAGACAAATAAGTCACATGACGCCCACTTATCCCCCCAACGTGGAAGTGAAACTTAACTAACTTCAATTCCTTTGGAAAATATTTGACATATCCAAAATGATGAGAGTACGGAGAAATTTTCTCACGAACATAACCTTCTTTGACCAAAATTTTTCCAACCTTTCCCACACTTTTTGAATCAATAACAATATCAATATCCTTTCCAAGACGAACATCTTTTGTAAGAAATTCCCAATTTCGCATAATTGCGTAATTAACTTTAGCTTGTCCAAATTTTCTCAGAATTTTAAGCGCATTCTTACGTGAAGCTAACATATTCACGTTTACATAAAAACATTAATAAGTTGTTCTTACAAGCCAGATTATGAAGCTGATGCTTGTACACCCATTATTCAGCGAGTATGGTGGTGCCGAAAAAGTGCTGTTGGACATGTTCCGTGCGGCACGAAAAAAGTACAAAACCGAGATGTATACACTTTTTTACAAAAATTATCTGAAGAATGAGGATAATATCTTCTACGGTTCGTTGGAAGAACCAAAACTCAAGAAACTTTTCGGATACAAAGTCAACCCATTCAATAGAAAGGCCATCAAACACCTCGGAAAACAACTAGCATTAAGAG
>CAZYQG010000080.1:0-1506 GCA_964649785.1 Candidatus Woesearchaeota archaeon
AGTTGCGATAACTAGATTTTTTACTTTTGTACAATATTGTAGTTGATTTATCACATAATGTAAAAGTGGTTTTCCATTATCACTTTTCATTAAAACTTTACCTGGTAGACGACTTGAACCCATCCTTGCCTGTATTATACATCCAATCATATAATTTTCAGTCCTTCATATTTCCAATATATTCAAGAAGTTTTTTTGAAGAATTCCCATGATTTGCTAGATAGTTTTCAACAAATTCATTTTGTCTACTGATTATTGTATTCTTAAAATTCTTATTGCCTAGTAATTTTTCTAGAGTTGATTCAAATTTTTCAATTGTTATATTCATTTCTGAATTAAAATCAAAAAGTGTTGGGACGCCAAAATTATAATCTATAATAGGTAAACAAATTACTGGTTTTTGTAATAAATATGATTCTAAAATTGCAGTAGTATGATTAGTGGCAATCATGACATCACATGAATTAATTAACTTCATAATACTTCCAGCAGAAATTACTTCTATATCTGGACTAATTTTTTTGATCATTTCAGTAAAATCAAAAACGTGAAATGATGGATGAATTTTTATTATCAATTTCTTTTTCATTGCAGTAACTATTTTACAAATTTGTCCTACATAATTTTCAAATTTTATAATATTACTAATTTGATGTCCTTGAATTAGCATGTGTTCAGGTCCTGTTAACGCCAAAAGAACGCAGGGAGAATCATTATGCATAGAAGTGGGTTTCCAAGAATCATATTTTGGATGTCCAATAACTTTTAATTTTGTGGGTTCAATGATATCAATATTTTTTAAAGCGTTTTCTGAAACCTTACCCCAAATTAGAAATTTATCAGATTTAATAGGATAAAGTCCTTTTGAGAGATTTGTCTCCTTTGCTTCTTTGGTGTCATAGTAAATTCCATGTTGTAAAAGTGCTAATTTCACACCATATTTTTTAGATTCATTAATTACAATTTGTTCAGTAATTCCTATTTCAGATGAAATAATTACGGTATCTATTGTAAATTTTTGAAATAAAGTCCTTATTGTTTGAATATCACGTGCAATATGTTCTATCCTTGTTTCGAATAGTTTTTGTACAATTGGTTTTATGGCACGCCAAAAAGAATAGCCTTCGTATGAAAAATATTGAGATAGAATTTCCTCGTGCTGATAGAGTTCCGATATCTGTTTTGTTATCAGATTTTTTTGTTCTTGAATTTTGATTTTTAATTCTGAATCGATTAATGAATCAGGAGTAATTATACCACAATTTGAATTTTTAATTATCTTAAATGTATCCGTATTCCAAATTGCTGGTCGTCTTATTCCAAATTGTATAAGATTGATATTATGATTTCTTGATTCCTCTAAGAGCTTTTGGTATATCTCCGTAGATAATTCAACTAACAATACATTATGTGAATTTGAAGTAATTTTTGGTTCGAATAAAGACTGTGTGAATTTTTCTGAAAAATGCTTTATTTTTTTATATTTTGATGATGATAATGAAAAAT